>NZ_NPJB01000024.1:0-5959 GCF_002251345.1 Prevotella sp. P4-119
ACCTCTTCGACAGACCGATTCTACCTTTTTACAACAAAGGTACGAAACTGTCTTTAGCAATCATAGTTTTACCTTGATTATTTAACATTTATGCGACTGCGTCGCATTCTTCTGCAAACTTAGAGTGTTCTCTGTGTGATCCGTGGATTATTATCATCGGAATTTAGACGGAATTTATACGGAAACAAAATCTTTAAGAAAATCTTAACAGAAAATGCGCTCGAGTTCCTCGCTTCTGGGAAGGGATTTAATTATGGATCGCCTTGCGGCTCGAAATCTTAACAAGAATCTTTAGAATAATCTTCAACCAGAATCTCTAAACACTAACCTATAAACTATAACCTTTAACCTATAACCTCTAAACACTCTGTGTTCTCTGTGTGATCCGTGGATTATTAGAGTGTGGTCCGTGGATTTAACAGGATAGTTCTTCTATTCCTGGACCCGATGTGGTATCGGTCCCAGTAACGTGGTTGCCCTTTGGAAAACGTTTGTTGTCATAACGGTGGTTTTCGTCGGCGATAGAAGAAGAGTGATAGAGCAATCCTGCGTCATTTCCTCTTTCTATTTGATGGAGTCGTTGGCGATCACCGGCTGCGGTGATGGTGCCATATTGCTATTGACTGGCATCATATAAGTCCTTCGTTTTGTGTTTTACGATTCGTAGCAAGGGGTTATGACAGTGATAACAGGTTTGTTTGAATCTAGCATTTTCCCCTCGTGCGTGTGTCGCTATCAAGGGTTTTCTGGTGACCCTCAGGTCATCATTTCCCTTGTAGCGTACAAAGGTACGCATTTTTCTGTATAAAACATCAAAATGTTATGAAAAAATTTAGGTGCGCCAATAAAGGGTTTATTCTGAGTAGCCTGAAGGCTAGAAATCGTTGAGGAAATCTTTTTTAAAGAATGGCCGGGGGCCAGAAATGGATAAATAACAGTGCTGTTTGATTTTCTTAGTAGCCTGAAGGCTAGAAATCTTGGAGGAAATCTTCTTTAAAGAATGGCCGGAGGCCAGAAATTGTGTATTATTATTCATTTTATCTCCTTTCTTTATTTCTTGCGCTCACGCTATATCTTTATTCAGATTTCCTCTAAAGATTTACCTGTGGTTAGTTTTGTCGTGACTCAGCATAGTGAAAGCGCGCTCTCACTCTGTCTTCGCTACTCCAAAACATCTTGCCGAAGGCAACCAAAATACTCAATTTTTTATTAACAGAAAGAATAGCCAAAACATTAGAACAACCGAACTTGTTCGATACTTCCATTAGCATCTAAACGATACCATTCGCTATAAACACGATCCATTGAAAAATTAATTAGCATGCCCCAACGGGTATGTGTAAGAACCATATAATTCTTCAGTTGTTTTCTTTGTTCGTCTTTGATATATTTGAGAGCTTTAAGTTCGATAATAATATCATCATCTACGACAAGGTCCATTCGATAAGTTTTATCCAACCTAACATCGTCCCAATACATAGGCAGCTCTTTTTGTACTTCTACTTTATATCCATCTTGCACTAACAAGTACTTTAAAGCACATTCATAAGCTGATTCCAACAAGCCACCATGATACTTATTAAAAACTTTCATAGCTACACCTACAATATGCTTTTGTCGTGCAAGCTGTTTGTTATATTCTTCTATCAAATTCATGTTCGTATTCTGTTTAAATTCATAAATATGTTGTATTATTTAAAGCTTGGGTTAAGCCCGGAAATCGTCAGATTTACTGAGGCGGCTCCTTTTTGTGTTGCCCATGGCTAGAAATCTTATGTGGAAATCTTTGTTAAGAATGGCCTAGGGCCAGAAATCACGTTTCTTTTTCATTCTATCTCCTTTCTTTATTTCTTGTGTAAGCAATATCTTTATTAAGATTTCCTCCAAAGATTTACCTATGGTTTGTTTTGTCGTGACTCAGCATAGTGAAAGCGCACTCTCACTCTGTCTTCGCTACTCCAAAACATCTTGCGCAGCAACTAAAAAATTTTTCTGTGATTTACCTGAGGTGAATTCTGTGTGACATTTCATTTATTCGGCGGGGGTGAAGTCTTCGTTGTGGACGTCGCGGAGGGCGACGGCATAGCCGCCGACCTCGATGACGAGTTGGCGGTCGCGGTCAACGCGGACGATGTAGCCCTCGAAACCTTTGAAGATGCCGGTGAGGACACGGAGTTTGACGCGGTCCTTGGCGAATTTCAGGAAGGGGTCACGTAAGAAGGTGATGTGTTCGGGGTGACTGGAGAGGACTTGCATGAAAGGTTGCATCTTCTGGTGGGAGATGCTGGCGGGGAGTCCTGTGCTGCAGTCTTTGATCAGATGGTAGGAGGGGTAATGGGTGCGTAAGAAGGTTTGTAGCGACTGGGTGTCACCCTGTAGGAAGACGAGACCACTGACGGTGGGGAGGTGTTTCTTGATGACTCCCTTACCATTACTCTTCTGTTTATATTTATAGGAGTAATGGATGAAACAGGCGTGAGGGGCTTCAGGATGGGCGAGGTTGTAGGCGTCCATCTCTTTTTTGAACGCCTCTACCTGTCTGTTATGTACGAAGAGGTAGCCCCAGGGTTGTTGGTCATCCCCTACCCTTTCTTCGGCATTAGATACTTGTTGTTTTACTGGTTCTGATGTAGCATCAGCACTTTTGATACGTATGCCTTTCGGAAAACGCTTGTCGTTTTCGTTGGCAATAGAAGGTGTTATAGAGCAATCCTGCGTCATTTTTTTTATTCTATTGTTTGAGGTTTAGTGGGTTGCTACCCATGTGGCGTACAAAGTTACGAATTATTTTTTAATATCACACAGAAATCCGTGATTTTGTTTATCCACGGAGCACACGGAGGACACGGATCATCGGATTTTAGACGGATGTTAAACGGATATTTTTTGGGGGTAGCCTACGGCTAGAAATCTTTGGGGGAAATCTGTATTAAGAGTTGCTGACGCAAGAAATAATTCAATTTCACTATAATCTTTAAAGAAAATCCTTGACTAGAATGCGCTCGAGTACCTCGCTTTTAGGGAGAATTTTATAATGGATCGCCTTACAGGCTCGAAATCTTAAATAAAATCTTGAAAATAATCTTTAACTAACATCTTTTTGTGTAAGTTCCGTGTGATCCGTGGATTATTATCATCGGATCTTAGACGGAATTTATACGGAAACAAAATCTTTAAGAAAATCTTAACAGAAAATGCGCTCGAGTTCCTCGCTTTTGGGGAGAATTTTTTGGGGATCGCCTTACAGGCTCGACATCCTAACTATAATCTTAAAAATAATCTTCAACTAGAATTTTTTCCGTGTCTTCCGTGTGTTCCGTGGATTATTATCATCGGAATTTAGACGGAATTTATACGGAAACAAAATCTTTAAGAAAATCTTAACAGAAAATGCGCTCGAATTCCTCGCTTTAGGGAGGGATTTTTTGGGGATCGCCTTACAGGCTCGACATCTTAACTATAATCTTAAAGAAAATCTTAAAAGAATCTGTGTGATCCGCGTAAACCGTGTGAGACATTTCAGGAGTTAGTGTTAGGGTTAGCGTTAGGGGTATAGATGGAAAATTGTTAGTATTTTTACCGGACAAATTTTATTTATTTTTTCAATAACAATAATTACTAACCAAAAACAACTAAAAACATGAGCAAAAACAAGACTTTATCCAAAAAAGAATTAGCAATTCTTTTAGGTGTTAACAAGAGAACACTTAACAGATGGCTTAAGCCTCACCGTAACGAACTCGAAAAGCTTGGTGTTAAACCCTGTGGACAGATTTTCACTCCAGGTGCAGTAAAATATCTATGTGAAGTATTCTGCATCTCTCTTGATTAAAGTCCTCGAAAAGAGTGACAAAGAGTGACAAAGAGTGACAAAGAGTGACAAAGAGTGACAAAGAGTGACAGTCACCTTTTCAGACTTTGTACCTTTGCAAACGACAACAGGTGATGAGCCCTGAATGATGAGGGGAAGACACCACGAGAATCTAAAACAGTTTAAAACCAAAGATTATGACAAAAATCAGAAATCCAACAACAGGGAAGAGGGAAGGAAGATGCACTAAAACGCATCATTCTCCGATGAACACCCTACCAGTTATCGTTCGGTTCTCGTTCACTTCTCGTTAGGTCCTCGTTCGTCTCTCGTTCGTCTCTCGTTGCTTATTCGTTAGTCTATCGAAGACCTATCGAGGACCGAACGAAGAACAAGCGAAAAACGAACGAAAGAGCGACGAGAAAACGACGAGAAAGGAGCGAAAATGCGACGAGGAAGGAGCGATGTAGCTCCTTGCTGGTGGCGAGGAAGCTTTTTTATTCATTCCGCCAATATTGGCACAAAATCAACGTTTTCGTTAAGCCAAATGAGCAGAATAAAGCTCGCTTTAATTCTGCCATGGCGAGAAAACGAAGGATGAAATCCAACATTAAAACAACAAACATTATGGCAATTTTAAACGGTATTATTTCAAAACTTTGTGGTTCAGCAGGTAATCTCACCTTCAAACGAAACGGTGGACAGACGGTGGTATCAGAGAAGATCACCCAGAAGAAGGACGCGAAGACGGGTCAACAGCTGAAACAGCGCATGAAATGGGCGAACATCATCAGAGAATATCAGGTGTTGCAACCCTATATGAAGCTCGCCTTCGGCGGTACACGCAACAGACGCAGCGACTACCATAAATTCGTGTCGTCGAACCTCTCACACTCTCCTGTGTATCTCACCAAACCTGACGTGAATGCAGGCATCTGCATCGTTGCACCCTATGAGATCACACATGGTAAGGTGAAGTCGATATCGGTGACCGGTAAGGGTAACCAGGCGGTGACAGACATCGATCTCGGCGACCTGGTCATCACAGCAGAGACCACCGTGGCAGAGTTCTCGAATGCCGTGGTGCAGAACAACAGGGGGTATGATTACGGGGACCAGATCACCTACTTCCTCCTCACACAAGAGGTGAACGACGTGACACACGTGCCGATGGTGAATGTGGATGCCAGCAGCGTAGTACTCGTGAGACGTAGTGAAACGAAACTACTGTCCCTTGCAGACGTTCGTGGCTTCTCTATCCAGGAGGGCTGTCTCGCAGCACAGCAGAATCATGATTTCGGCAACCACGGTATGGTATGGATTCACTCCCAGAAGAGAAAAAACAAAACGGAGATATCGGCTCAGTACCTCATCGTGGAGAACAAGCTATTGGAGGCATACCAGAATGATGAGGCGTATGAAGAGGCGGTGAACAGCTATGGCGGTTCGACCGACATCTTCCTCTCGCCCGATGAGAAGTCTAACAAGGAAAAGACTGATGAGGTGGTGTCGCCTACTACCCCAACAGACACGAAGAAGACGCTGACACTGGTGGCGAACCCGATGGGCGGTGGCAGTGTGTCCGGCGGCGGTAAGTATGAGGCTGGCACGGAAGCGACCATCACTGCTACCCCATCGGAGAACTACACCTTTAAGAGATGGAGTGATAACGACACCTCTGCGTCACGTACCATCACGGTGAATAGCAGTCAGACGCTCACTGCCTACTTCGAGACGGTGACTGGTGGGGATTCGTCTGAACAGAACCCTGGTGGCGGATTGGATGGGTAACAGATAACCACAAGAGAGATTTATGCAACTAATCCTATTTTTATATTTAAAAACTACGAGTATGAGAATTAATTGGAAGCGCGTAGCGCTGTATGTGCT
Source organism: Prevotella sp. P4-119 (assembly GCF_002251345.1). Classification (NCBI taxonomy): domain Bacteria; kingdom Pseudomonadati; phylum Bacteroidota; class Bacteroidia; order Bacteroidales; family Prevotellaceae; genus Prevotella; species Prevotella sp. P4-119. Next base: position 5,702 of record NZ_NPJB01000024.1, read on the forward strand.
GAGAGTGATAGAACTGGTGATCACTGGTGCTGCCGGCGGGGCTATGAGTGATCACCAGTTCTATCACTCTCAGCACATACAGCGCTACGCGCTTCCAATTAATTCTCATACTCGTAGTTTTTAAATATAAAAATAGAAAAAAAGAAAAGTGCGGCAACAATAAAAAACAAAGAACAAAAAGCAGAAATCAAGAGACTTAAAGATACCATCGAAGAAACACCTATTGATGAACGTGCCGACATCTTTGCCAAAATCAAG
>NZ_NPJB01000025.1:0-49459 GCF_002251345.1 Prevotella sp. P4-119
AATATATATATATATATATTATATATAAAATTTTGGCTCGAAATTTTGATTTTGGTTTTTCAAAACTGTTATATTGTTATATTGTAACGCTGTAACGCCATTTTTGCGTTTCACTGAAAAATACCGTTTTCGGCTCTTTTCTTTACAGCGTCTAATTCTCACCCATGATCTTACCACAGGTTCAAGCCCAATAAAAGTATAGTGCTCCACCTATCTTCCTTATATTCAGCAATATACAATAACCGCCAAGATTTATACTCCAAATTTCGGCTTTGTAACCAACTGATACACAGGGAAATGTAACAAGCCGTGGGAAAAGTGGTCACGAGTTGACGGACAAATGGGTGAACCTATTGTTTTTCTTCATACCTTTGCACTGGCGTCCAAGATAGGCGGCACCTCGGAAATGAAAAGAAAAACGAGTTTCTCTTTTACATTCCACTCGGTTTGCACTATCTTTGCACCGTGGTTCAAGAGAGAATCACTCATCGCACAGAACATTCCGTCCGCACACAGACGTGGGCAACTTCTAAGTAAGTCACCAGTGAATCCGCACTAAATCCCAAAATTAGGCGGACAACGATGGGACAAAATGGGAGGAACATGGGAACTGAAAAGGAGAAACCGACGATGTGGGAATGGGTGCGATATTGCTAATTTATTGCTACAACAAACTAATCGAAAAAACGGGAAAACGACTTGCCATTTTCCAATGGGACGCATCAAGGACATGTTAACGCAGTGTGACAATATAAGCGTGACAATATAACAGTATAACAGTTTTTGAAAAGCAAAAACGGGTGGCAATGGTAGGGGGGCGAGGTCGATAAAAAGATAAAAACCGACGGGAAGAAACAAAAAAAATCCCGACCACACCGGTTGAGAGCGGGTCGGGATTGTGATCATGGAGCGTATGAAAACGCTTTATTTGATGAGCTCAACGCTACGCTGCAAGAACTTGTCGAGCGCTTCGCCCTTGAGCATGCCGTTCTGCAGGAGTGCAAGGTCGATGAGCTGATGTACGACAGCGTTCTGCTTGCCAAAGTCGGCAAACAACTGCTGCTTCTTGTTTTTCTGCTCGGCGATGGCCTTCTCGGTGTTGGCTTTGTCGTCTTTCTCCTCCTGTGAGAGTTCTTCGGGCTTCTTGCCTTCTTGCGACTGGCGCAGGGCAGCCAAACGAGCCTCTTGTCCGCGCAATTCGCTCTCGATGGGTTTGAGGGCATCGGCAGTAGATGAACCACACTCGTCGAGTACGCGTTTCACAAGGGGATGGTCGCTGTTGAGCACGAGGTTGAACGAGTCGGGCATCTGGGCATAGAAATTCATGCCAGCCTGGAAGCGGCTCATCTCCTTCATACGACGCATGTATTCGTTCTGGGTGATCATGACAGGGCGGGCATTGGCACCGAGCGCCTGCACTTCGACCATAAACTCGGTCTTGTCGAGATGGGGAAGCTGAGAACGGAATACAGATGACAAATTGGCAGACTCGTCGTCGCTCAAGGTACTTTTTGGCGCATCGTCTTTCACGATGAGGCGGTCGATGATGTCAGCATCGACACGGGTGAAGCGACTCTTCTCAAACTTCTGTTCGAGCATCTGGATGGCAGGCACGTCAAGCTGTCCGTCGAGCAGGAGCACGCTGTAACCCTTGTCTTTGGCTGCCTGAATGTAGCTGTACTGCTCTTCGCGGTCGGTGGCATAGAGATAGACGAGGGTGTCATCCTTGTCTTTCTGAGTGCTCTCGATGAGTTGTTTGTATTCCTCGAAAGTGAAGTATTTGCCTTCGGTATCTTTGAGCAGGGCAAAGTCTTTGGCGCGGTCGTAGAAGTTTTCGTCGCTCAACATACCGTAGTTAATGAAGAGTTTCAGGTCGTCCCATTTCTCCTCATAGCCCTTGCGGTCTTCTTTGAAGATGGCTTGCAAGCGGTCGGAAACCTTCTTGGTGATATAGGTGGAAATCTTCTTCACCTCGCGGTCGCTCTGGAGGTAGCTGCGGCTGACGTTCAGAGGAATGTCGGGTGAGTCGATGACGCCATGGAGCAGGGTGAGAAACTCTGGCACGATGCCTTCCACCTGGTCGGTGACAAACACCTGGTTGCAGTAGAGCTGAATCTTGTTGCGCTGCAGTTCGATGTTGGACTTGATGCGTGGGAAATAGAGAATACCCGTGAGGTTGAAGGGGTAATCCACATTGAGGTGAATCCAGAAAAGGGGTTCGTCGTGCATGGGGTAGAGGGTGCGGTAGAACGACTTGTAGTCCTCATCCTTGAGGGTTGAGGGAGCCTTGGTCCAGAGGGGTTCTACGCTGTTGATGACATGGTCTTCATCGGTATCCTGCATCTTACCGTCTTTCCACTCCTGTTTCTTGCCGAATACCACGGGCACGGCCATGAACTTGCAGTATTTATTGAGCAATTCTTCAATCTTGTTCTTCTCCAGGAATTCCTTGCAGTCGTCATCTACATGGAGCACGATGTCGGAACCGCGGTCAGCCTTGTCTGCCTCGTCGATCTCGTAGGCAGGACTGCCGTCGCATGACCATTTGACAGCCTTTGCGCCATCTTTGTAGCTCTTGGTGATGATATCCACCCGCTTCGCCACCATGAACGAAGAGTAGAAACCGAGTCCGAAGTGTCCGATGATATTGTTGGCATTGTCCTTGTACTTCTCCAAGAAGTCGTTCACGCCAGAGAATGCAATCTGATTGATGTATTTGTCGATTTCCTCTTCGGTCATACCGATACCGCGGTCGCTGATGGTGATAGTGCCTTTCTCGGTATCGAGGCTGACACGCACGGCAAGGTCGCCCAGTTCTCCCTTGAACTCACCCTGCTGAGCGAGTGTCTTGAGCTTCTGAGTGGCATCGACAGCGTTGGACACCATTTCACGAAGGAAAATCTCATGATCGCTATAGAGAAACTTTTTGATGACGGGGAAGATGTTCTCTGTAGTAACCCCAATATTACCTTTTTGCATGATAGTATATCTTATGTTTTGTTTGCTATGACATACACTTTGCAAATTGCGTGCCAATCTTCTGATGCTGTCATTGATTTTTGAGAAAAGGGATGAAAAAAAAACAGCACTATTGTTGTTCGGTTCAGAAATTATGATTACTTTTGCGCCACATAATTCTAAAAGTATCAACGATGAACTACGAAGAACTTCTGGCCACACGCCGACAAGGACGACTCTATCAGACAGAACTGCCGATTGGCGAATTCTGCCGCATGCAGATCGACGGTAAATATCGCAGTGTGGTCCATGTGCGAAAAGAAATGCTCGACAACATCAAGTTTGGTGAAGCTCTGAAAGCCGAGTGTGACCGCAACCTGTCACTTGCTGACAGTCACATCATACACTTCCGTCCTGTGGTGGAACAGGGGGAGATTACACGACTCGACTTGGAACCTGGTCAGTATGTGCCTTTGTGTCATGTGCTCAACGAGCATCCTGCCATTGTGGCTGAACCCCATTTCATGGAGCAGTTTACGCGCGGACTGCTGGAGGCTGCCGCCTTCCTGCACAGTCAGGGACTGCACTATGTGTGCTTCTCGCCACAGACCGTATTCCTCCGAAAGGGCGATCAGGCCGTCATGCTCCTCTCGTGTGGTTCCTACTATCAGGCGCTGAGCGACCAGAAGGCTTTCTATGCCGACGGAAAAGCTGACTATGTGGCACCGGAGGTGCTCGAAGGTGGAACCGTGGACGAGCGTTGCGACATCTATTCGATAGGAAAACTGTTGGAGACGGTCTTTGCCGATGCACAACTGCCGTTGGCTTACCGGAAGGCTTTCAAAAAAGCCACCGCACAGATGCCGGAGGACCGCTATGCCTCGCCAGAAGACATGCTACGCAGCATAGACCGCAGACGGGGAACCTATCGGTCGCTGGTGACGCTGGCTGTGGCTGCCGTGGTGGCGTTGCTCGTGGTAGGGCTCTATTTCGACCTCATGCCCGAACAGGAGAATATCGAGTTTGTCAAACCAGCCCCACATACCGCCGTCGACGACTTGATAGACGATGGATTCAGACCGGAAGACCTCGGAGTGGTGCCTGCCGACTCGATGTCGGAAGAGGCTGTGGCTACCCAGCGTGAATACAATGCCAAGGCGGAAGAGATATTCCGCAAGCGCTATGAAAAGGAAGCCGACCGCATACTGTCCAAGATCTACAACAGCAAGAATATGGGCAATACGGAGAAAAACTTCAGAGCGATGAGCGAATCAAACGTGAAAGAACTGCTCAAAGCACAGGAGGAGCTGGCTGCCGATGCTGCCATCGACCCCGCCAGAAGTCACGCCATCGCTACGGAAATCATCGAACGGCTGACCAATCAGAAGAAAGCTGCCATTGGCATGGGGTCTAATGCCAACGGGGTGCAGAAATAATAGAATTTTTCATACAATTACACATATAAATAATAATCAGAAAAAATGAGAAGCAGAACAGCAATTTGGTTTGAATGTAAGATTCAATACGAAAAAACCATGGAAGATGGACTTCAGAAGAAGGTGACCGAGTCATACACCGTTGATGCACTCAGTTTCACCGAAGCTGAGAAACGCATCATGGAGGAAATGTCCTCATACATCAGTGGCGAGTTTACTATCAAAGACATCAAAATAGCTCCATATAAGGAAATTTTCTTCAGCGACGAGGAAATGGCTGACAGATGGTATAAGGCTAAACTGCAGTTTATCACCATCGACGAAAAAACGGAAAAGGAGAAGCGTACCGCTGTCAACTACCTGGTGCAGGCTGGAACGCTGAAAGGCGCTGTGGGCAACATAGATACCGTGATGGGCGGAACCATGATCGACTACGTCATCGCATCGGTGGCTGAAACAACCCTGATGGATGTGTTTGAATACAACAAGACAAAGGTGGACGACAAACCCGAATACGAACAGCAAAACGCATAAGAATGATGGATTACGATGTGAAAGGTCATCTTCGCGAGGTGCGCTCACGACTGCCCGAAGGAGTGTGTCTGGTGGCTATCAGCAAGTACCATCCCGTGGAGTATCTCCAGGCTGCCTACGAAGAAGGACAGCGCGTGTTTGGCGAAAGCCATGAGCAGGAGCTCCGACAGAAGGTGGAGGTGCTGCCCAACGACATACAATGGCATTTCATCGGACATCTGCAGACCAACAAGGTGAAATATATCGCTCCGTATGTGTCGATGATAGAAGCGGTGGATTCGCTCAAACTGCTCAAGGAAATAGAGAAGCAGGGTGCTAAAAACAACCGCGTGATTGACGTGCTGCTCGAACTCCATATTGCCGAAGAGGAAACTAAATACGGACTGACACTCGATGCCTGTCGCCAACTGCTCGAAGAGGGCGAATGGCGCAATATGGCGCATGTGCGCATCTGTGGTCTCATGATGATGGCTTCCTATGTGGAGGACGAAGCGCAGATACGTCAGGAATTTCGTACCGCACACAACTTCTTCGATGAGGTGAAGCAACGCTATTTTGCTGAATCGCCATACTTCACACAGCGCTCATGGGGCATGAGCCACGACTATCCTATTGCCGTGGAAGAGGGAAGCACGATGGTGCGCGTGGGTACTGCTATTTTCGGTCCAAGGGTCTATTGACCAGCTGGGAACAGCCCACGGTTATTGGTCGGACTTGAAATAATACTGGCCACGCTTCCGCGTAATGCTGCCGTAATTGATGGCATGCGTGGGACAATGGTGGTAACAAGACAAACAACAGGTGCATTGTCCGTTGTGTAACCACACGGGCGGTGCACCTTCTATATCTCCCACAGGACAAACCTTGGCACAAAGACCACACTGGATGCAGGACTGACTATCGACAGTAAACTTGCGGTCGGTTATCATCCAACGGTTGAAAAACGCACCAATCACATAGGAATAGAGGCGGGGAGTAGCACCACGCTCCAGTTCAACCACACCGGTCTCGCAACGCTTGACGGTCTCGGCAATACGCTCCACGACAGTGCGTGCCTCGGCAATCTTCTGATGCTCGCGCGCTGGTGTGTCGGTCAACATGAAAGGCAGGCAAACATAGGTTTCGGGCATGATGACCGAAAACAAGGTGGAGGCATGGAAACCCTTCTTCCGTAAGTCGTTGTTGAAGATGGTCATGGTCTCACCCGTGTCATCGCCACAGGTGGTGATGGCGTAGGTGTAAGTGTTTGGAGAACAGGTGATCGCGACTCTCTCGATAAAGTTGCGCATGATGTGGGGCGGTTGCCATCCATGAGTGGGAAAACAAAAGCCTAAACGCTCGTCGTGCTCCAACGTGTAGTGGAGAGCATTCTGTCTTAATGCTTGGGCAATATCCACCAAGCGCTCGCCCGTGGCTTGTGACAATTGTTGGGCAACCCATCGGGTGTTGCCTGTTCCGGAGAAATAGAATATCATGGGTGCAAAGGTAATGATTATTGATGTAAATGCGCACAATAATCGAATGTTTTTCTTGTATTTCGCTCGGTTTGCACTACCTTTGACCTGCGGTCTTAGGTACTCTCGCTCAATAATAAAAAAGAAAATTGCTTTTTCTTTTTGTATTCTGCTCGCTTAATCGTACCTTTGAGCTGCGCTCTTAGGTAGGCTGCACCTCGGAAATAAAAGAAAAAATGTGTTTTTTCTTTGTATTTCGCTCGGTTTGCACTACCTTTGCAAAAAGAAAAATTAAAAATCATGGGAATATTTGGATTCTTTAATAAAGACAAAAAAGAAACACTGGACAAAGGTCTGCAGAAAACGAAAACAAGCGTGTTCGACAAACTGGCACGTGCAGTAGCTGGAAAATCAAAAGTCGATGACGATGTGTTGGACGACCTTGAAGAGGTGCTTATCACAAGCGACGTGGGAGTGGATACTACACTCAAAATCATTGAGCGAATCGAAGAAAGAGTCGCTCGGGATAAATATGTCAGCACAAGTGAACTCAATGGAATACTCCGTGAAGAAATTGCTGCACTTCTCGCTGAAAACAATACAGACGACAACGACTCGTGGGATCTGCCAACAGACCACAAACCCTATGTCATCCTCGTGGTGGGAGTCAATGGAGTGGGAAAAACCACTACCATCGGAAAACTCGCATGGCAATTCAAACAGGCGGGCAAGAAAGTGTATCTGGGAGCTGCGGATACCTTCCGCGCTGCTGCCGTAGAACAACTCTGCATCTGGGGAGAAAGGGTGGGAGTGCCCGTTGTCAAACAACAGATGGGAAGTGATCCTGCCAGTGTGGCGTTCGACACCATCAGTTCGGCTAAAGCCAATGGCGCAGACGTGGTACTGATAGACACCGCAGGAAGACTACACAATAAAGTGGGTCTCATGAATGAGCTCAAGAAAATCAAAGACGTGATGAAGAAAGTGATGCCTGAAGCACCTGACGAGGTGATGCTGGTGCTCGACGGTTCTACAGGACAAAATGCCTTCGAACAGGCTAAGCAGTTCTCGGCAGTCACTCAAATCTCGTCACTCGCCATTACCAAACTCGACGGAACAGCAAAAGGAGGAGTGGTAATAGGTATCAGCGACCAACTCAAAGTGCCCGTGAAATATATCGGACTCGGAGAAGGTATGACCGACCTCCAACTGTTTAATAAAACCCAGTTCGTAGATTCACTCTTTAAGCATGAATAAAAAGAAGAAAACCATAGATTTCATCACCATGGGGTGCTCGAAAAATCTTGTTGACAGCGAGAACCTCATAGGACTCTTCGAAGCCAAAGGCTACGAGGTGACTCACGATAGTGAGCAACCTCAAGGAGATATTGTGGTCATCAATACCTGTGGATTCATTGAAGATGCTAAGCAGGAAAGCATTGACGCAATACTCGAAATGGCACAGGCTAAAACGGAAGGACGACTCGAAAAACTCTTTGTCATGGGATGTCTTTCGGAACGATATCTGGCTGACCTTGAGGCGGAAATACCGGAAGTGGATGGATGGTATGGAAAATTCAACTACAAACAACTGTTGGCTGACCTGGAAGAGTCAATGCCGGATGGGGCACACAGACATCTTACTACTCCCAAACACTATGCGTATCTGAAAATAGCTGAGGGATGTGATAGAAACTGTGCATACTGCGCCATTCCCATTATCACGGGACGACACAAAAGCAGACCTATTGAGGAAATACTCGACGAGGTGAAATATCTCGTAAAACAAGGCGTGAAGGAGTTTCAGGTTATTGCACAGGAGTTGACCTACTATGGGGTGGATATTGACGGAAAGCAGCATATCGCCGAACTCGTGGAGAAAATGGCAGACATAGAAGGCGTGGAGTGGATCAGACTGCATTATGCCTATCCAGCACACTTCCCGTGGAAACTGCTGAAAGTGATGCGAGAGAAAAAGAATGTCTGCAACTACCTCGATATTGCTTTGCAACACATCAGCGACAATATGCTCGACAGAATGCATAGACACGTCAGCAAGGAGCAAACCTATGAACTCATCAGAAAAATGAGAGAGGAAGTGCCGGGAATACACATCAGAACAACACTCATGGTGGGATTCCCTGGGGAAACAGATGAGGACTTCCAGGAACTCATCGAGTTTACCAAATGGGCACGATTCGAAAGAATGGGGGCTTTTGCATACTCCGAAGAAGACGGAACATACTCGGCTAAACACTATAAAGACGATGTGCCGGACGACGTGAAGCAGAACCGACTCGATAGACTGATGCGCATTCAACAGAATATTAGCGCAGAGGTGGAGGCGGAAAAGGTGGGTAAAATCATGCGCGTCATCATCGACAGAACAGAAGGGGAATGGTATATTGCAAGAAGCGAATTCTGCTCACCAGAGGTTGACCCGGAGGTCCTGATACCAGTTAGCGAAACAGAATTGACAATCGGGGAGTTCTATGATGTTCGGATTACCGACGCAGAGGAATTTGACTTATATGCAACAACACGACTATGAACAATAAGGAATTTATCAGCATGCTGTCACAGCGCACTGGTTACGACCAGAGAATCACCCAGAAACTCGTGAGTAATATCGTTACTGCCATGAGCGACGCCTTCGTGGATGACAACAGCGTGGTGGTGCCCAATTTCGGACTCTTTGAAACGAAAAAGAAAATGGAGCGCATCATGGTCAATCCTGCATCGGGAGTACGTATGCTTGTACCACCTAAACTGGTGCTGACATTCAAGCCTACACAAACCTGGAAAGAAAAACTGAAAGGAGACAGACTATGAACAAACTCACACTCAACAATATTGCCAAGGTGTTGGTCGAAAAAAACGGATTGGAACCTAAAGAGGCCATGATGTTTACTACGGCTATGTTCGATCTGATTCACGACAGACTCAACGAAGAGGGAATTGTCAAGGTGAAGGGACTCGGCACATTCAAAATGATACGGGTAGAAGCAAGAGAGAGTATCAATGTCAGAACCGGTGAACGTGTGTTGATAGACAGTCATGCAAAAATTACATTCACACCCGATGCGGTGATGAAGGAACTGGTCAACAAACCTTTCTCGCAATTTGAAACCGTTGTGCTTAACGATGATGTTGAGTTTACCGACATGAAGAGTGAAGAAACTACCGACGAAACAAATAACTCTGAACAATCGGAATCCTTGGTTGATGTTGTAAGTGAAGGGGGAACGCCTGAACCTGCTCCTGAACCTGCTCCAGAGCCAGTTGTCGAAGTTGCTCCCGAACCTGCTCCGGAAGTTGCTCCCGAGCCAGTTGCCGAACCTACTCCTGAACCAGCTCCAGTAGTTGCTCCCGAGCCAGTTGCCGAACCTACTCCTGAACCTGCTCCAGTAGTTGCTCCCGAGCCAACCCGAGAGGTTCCCGAACCTACAGTACCTTCTGCCGATGAGGAATCGGAAGAAAATACATCAGCTGTGCAGACATGCTACGAAGAAGATGAAGAAGAATCGCATTGGCATCGCAATATTGGTTGGGCATTCTTGGTCTTGGTGCTGATGGCAGCATCGGCAGTAGGCGGCTACTTATATGGTGTCGGACAAATTCCAAGTCAGACAGCAATGGCTGATACAGTTTCTGCGGTCAAGGTTAATCCTGTTGTGACAGACACATTGGTAAACGATAGTCTGAAAGCCGACTCGGTTGCCGTTAAGACCGAGGCAAAGCACGAAGATAAGGCAGCATCAGAAGAACAGCCTCAAGAGAAAACAAGTCAGAATCTGCACGACAAATATGCGGAGATGGACGCCCGTGTGCGTACAGGAGCATACAAAATAACCGGACTGGACAGAGAAGTCAAGGTACGCGCTGGAGATAACTTAAAACGCATAGCACGGCGTGAACTCGGAAGCGACGATATGGTGTGCTATATTGAGGTGTTCAACAAAATGAATGCAAGTGCTGAACTCAAAGAGGGGCAGACCATCAAGATTCCTGCTTTGAAACTGAAGAAAAAGAAACAGCGAGACGATTAAAAACAGGCCACAACACGAGCACAGAATGTTGTCAGGCCTAAAAGGATAACGTTAACAAATAGAAAGGATTAGCCTTATGGGAGACAAAATCGATTTCACAACACAAGAGAAAGATACGTCAATGACGCTCTACAATTTGTTGCGCAAAGAAATAGCTACATCGCTCAAAGAGGGTGATGAAGAGAAAATGCGGCAAAAAATCACATGGCTGATAGAGTCGAAGGAACTGCAACGTGACGTGTTTGGATTGAATCCCGTAATGCTGGCCTTTCAGACCGCTAAACTGATAGTAGAGGAAATAGGACTGAAACGCGATGCGGTACTCGCTGTGTTGCTCAACCCGTGTGTGGAGTGTGGACTCATCACACCGGAAGAAACAGAAAAAGAGTTTGGGACTGCCGTGTTCCGCATTCTACGAGGACTGAAACGTATCAAAGAACTCTATCTGAAGAATCCTGTGATAGAAACAGAAAACTTCAGAAACCTCTTACTGTCCTTTGCGGAAGATATGCGCGTCATACTGATTATGATTGCCGACAGAGTGAACCTCATGAGGCAAATACGGGACGCTCAGGATAAAGAACTGCAACGAGAAGTCAGCGAAGAGGCCATATATCTCTATGCGCCACTCGCACATAAACTCGGTCTCTATAAACTCAAAAGTGAACTCGAAGACCTGTCGCTCAAATATCTTGAGCACGATGCGTATTATTATATTCGAGAAAAACTCAACGAAACGAAAGAAAAACGAGATGCGTATATTGCTGACTTCATCAAACCTATCAGCGATAAACTGAAAGAGGCGGGGATGAGCTTCCATATTAAAGGACGCACAAAATCCATACATTCTATTTGGCAAAAAATGAAGAAACAGCAATGTGACTTCGAGGGTGTTTATGACCTCTTTGCCATACGCGTCATCCTTGACTCACCACTCGAAAAGGAAAAAATGCTTTGTTGGCAGGTCTATTCGATCGTGACGGATATGTATCAGCCAAACCCCAAAAGACTGCGTGACTGGCTGAGCGTGCCGAAGTCAAACGGATACGAAAGTCTGCATATCACCGTGCTCGGACCGGACAAGAAATGGGTGGAGGTGCAGATTCGAACCGAACGCATGGATGAAGTGGCGGAACGTGGTGTGGCGGCACACTGGAGATACAAAGGAATAAAAGGGGAAAGCGGACTCGACGAATGGCTGACGAATGTCAGAAAGATGCTTGAGACAAGTGACGGAGTAGAGGCCATGGACCAGTTTAAAATGGATCTCTACGAAGATGAAGTCTTTGTCTTTACACCGAAAGGTGATCTCTATAAATTCCCGAAAGGGGCAACAGTTCTTGATTTCGCCTATCACATACACTCTAAGATAGGAAACGCATGTACTGGAGCACGCATCAATAATAGGGTGGTGACCATACGTCAGCAGCTGAGAAGCGGAGACCAGGTGGAAATCATCACATCGACGAATCAGAAACCAAGACAGGAGTGGCTCAATATTGTAAAAACATCAAGGGCCAAATCGAAAATCAGACTGGCGCTGAAAGAAACCCAGGTGAAAGAGGGACTCTTTGCCAAGGAGATGCTGGAAAGAAAGTTTAAAAACAGAAAACTGGAGTTGGAAGACTCTACCATGCAGCACCTCATCAAAAAACTGGGATTCAAAGAGGTTAGCGACTTTTACAAGCAGATTGCTGATGGGTTGCTTGATGTCAACTCCGTCATAGATAAATATGTGGAAATCCAGCAGGGAGAACAGCCTGTCACAGGAAATAATGTGGCACAGACTGCTGCCGACTTCGTGTTGGACAATACTCATCTGCATCAAGATGCCATACAAAGTGACGTGCTTGTTATCGACCGAAATCTCAAAGGAGTGGATTATCAGCTTGCACGCTGTTGTCAACCGATTTATGGAGACAAGGTGTTTGGTTTTGTAACCGTCACAGGAGGTATCAAGATTCACAGGGAGGATTGCCCCAATGCACCAGAGATGCGCAAACGTTTCGGATATCGTATCGTGAAAGCTAAATGGAGCGGAAAGGGGGCCTCGCAGTACACCATTACACTTCGGGTGATAGGAAACGATGATATTGGTATTGTGAACAATCTCACCAACATCATCTCGCGTGAAGAGAAACTGGTGTTGAGAGGTATCAATATCGACTCACACGATGGTCTCTTTAGTGGAAGTCTGGTGGTCATGCTGGACGACACGACACGGTTGGAAACACTAATAAAAAAGCTTCGCACCGTGAAAGGTGTGAAGCAAGTGGAACGCATTTGACCGAAACAGCATCCTGGAAAACAAGGTTCAGTTTTCTTTGAATGCCACAATGTGTGTCAGGTCGGCGTTGAGATAATAAGTGTCGGAACATTCCAATGTGTCAACATAATATTTCACACGGGTGATGAATAATTTGCGGGTGGGATTGCCATCCGCATATTTTATGCTCTTCTTGTAGCGTTGACCTCCATTTGCCGCCTTGTTGCGCATCTTCTGGATGACGTCGTTGGTAAGTAGAAATGTAGAGTCAATGTCGGTGAAGCGACGGGCATTGATGCTGACCTCATCTTTCATGTTCTTATCCATGAAGTCCTCCACCAAGGCCTCAGCCTCGTGCTGTTGCCCACAAGATGTGAGTAACAGCACGAGTGAGACTATTGTAATGGATAATGACTTGATCATTTGGCAGGAATGTTTTTCAGTATATCAAGCAGATGATCCCATACCATCTGTACGGTAGGAATGTAGAGACGCTCGTCGGGGGTGTGGACAAAACGCAGGGTGGGACCGAAGCTCACCATGTCGAGGTTGGGATAACGCTCAGAGAAAAGACCACACTCCAAACCTGCATGAATGCCGCGTACAACAGGTGTCTTGCCGAAGAGCTTCTCATACGATGCAACGACGATTTTCTGAAGGTCGCTGTCTGAACGCATCTTCCAAGCAGGATAACCGTCACCGGTATGTACTTCGGCTCCTGCCAGCATGAAGGCTGCACTTACGGTGTTGCACATGTTGTCGAGATTGGACATTACATTTGAACGTTGAGAGGTGACGATGTTGATTTCGTTTTCAGATGTTGCAACGCTGGCAAAGTTGCTGGAGGTTTCAACCATACCTCCCAAAGCCTCGTCTTGGCAGATGGCTAAAATACCATTGTCAACGGCTTGTACGGCATAGATGAAATTGCGAGCAACCTGCTCCTCAATAACAGGCTCGGCATCGGCAGATTCCATGAACCATTCCATAGATGGGTCGGTCACGTGGAATTCGTCTTCTACATCGCTGGCAAAAATATTCCAGTCTGCGCGGATGTTCTCCTTCAAAGCATTGGGGACGGCAATGACAAAAGAACCGTCGCGGGGAATGGCATTGTGAAGTTTGCCGGAGTTGAACTGGGCCAAACGGATGCCTTCGTATTTCATCATCTCGGCAAAGAGAAAACGTCCCAACAGTTTAATAGCGTTTGCACGCTTCTTGTTGATGTCGTCGCCAGAGTGACCGCCTACCAAACCCTTGACTTGGGCGCGGAGGAAAAAGCTGCCCTCAGGAGCTGCTTCACGCTTGAAGGTGAATTTTACTGTGGTGTTGCGACCACCTGCGCATGATACAAAAATCTCGCCCTCATCTTCTGAGTCAAGATTGATGAGATAATCGCCTGTCATGAATCCGGACTTCATACCCACAGCGCCGCTCAGACCAGTCTCTTCATCACGGGTAAAGACACACTCCACTGGACCATGCTCAATATCATTGCTCTCCAAAATGGCGAGTTCAATGGCGCAACCAATACCGTCGTCGGCACCAAGAGTGGTGCCCTCAGCAGTAAGCCATTCGCCATCAATATAGGTCTTGATGGGGTCTTTGTCGAAATCAAACTCTACATCGACAAGTTTATCGCAAACCATGTCCATGTGGCTTTGCAGTACGACCGTCTTGCGGTTTTCATAGCCTGGAGTGGCTCCCTTGCGGATAATGACGTTGCCGACTTCATCGACATGAGTGTCCAGACTATGGCTTTTACCCCAGTTAGTCAAGTACTCAATCATTTTCTCTTCACGTTTTGATGGACGTGGAATTTCGTTGATCTTCGCGAATTGTTCGAAGACAACAGCAGGTTTTAACTCACTTTTATTCATTATTAATGTTTATTATTGTGGATTTCAGAATTATTTGTTTAACTTTGCAGCGACAAAAGTAAGAAAAATGATTGAAATATTGCTATCGACAGCGTTAATAATTGCTATCAGCGTCACTTTTTTATGTGTGAAGTTGATATTTCGGAAAAATGGCCGCTTTGAGTCGCAACATATTCACGACAGTAAGGCCATGAAAGATCGGGGAATCCATTGTGTCATGGATCAAGATCGCGAAATGCGTCGGAAAAGTCGGTTTGCAGTTTCTGAGCGAATAGAAAAATAATAAAATAAAAATAGAAAAAAACAATGAAAAAGTACGTTTTCAGCACAATGGCCTTTGCTGCCATTGTTGCACTCGCTTCTTGTAATAACGCTGCACCAAAGATGGATGAGCAGCCTGCAAATGAAGCTAATGGTAGTGAGTCAGGAATTAAAATCGCCTACGTTGAGGTTGATTCTCTGATGACACAGTATGATTTCTGCAAGGATTTCACTCTTGTGCTTCAGAAAAAAAGCAATAACGCACGCAATACCCTTAATCAAAAGGGACAGCAGTTGCAGAATGCAATGAACAATTTCCAGCAGAAACTTAACAATAATGGATTTGCAAGCCGAGAACAGGCAGAAAGCCAGCAGTTGGCCATTCAGCGTCAACAGAATGACTTGCAACAGTTGCAGGCTCGCCTGGAAAACGAACTGGCCAACGAGACCCAAACCTATAATGACGGTCTTCGTGACAGTTTGCAGCATTTCCTTGCCGCTTACAACAAGGATAAGAAATACGATATTATTCTGACCAAGCAGGGTGACAATATCCTGTACGCAGCAAAACGTTATGATATTACGCAAGACGTGATAAACGGTTTGAATAAGCATTATAAGTCAACGTTTAAAAAGGCTGACAAGAAAGAAGATAAGAAATAATAAACTTATTAAAATGGGCGTGTCTTGTTGTGGCACGCCTGTTTTGATTTATGCTCAAGATGGACATTCAGAAGATATTCCGGGAATTGCATATCGAAGAGGCTAATGAAATGCAAAAGCAGGTGGGGGAAGTTATCCTTCACGGGAAAAATGATGTGGTAGTGCTCTCGCCCACAGGTTCGGGTAAGACATTAGCATATCTTCTGCCTTTGGTTCAGATGATCGATAGCTCATCGGAAGACGTGCAGGCCTTGGTCGTGGTGCCTGGCCGAGAATTGGCCCTGCAGTCTGACCAGGTGCTTCGAAGTATGAGATGTGGAATCCGTTCTGCCAGTTGTTATGGGGGACGTACTGCCATGGAAGAACACCGGATGCTGAAGGATGTTAAGCCACAAGTGGTATTTGGAACACCTGGACGCCTGAACGATCATCTTGGTAAGGAAAACATCTCTCGCTATGGTGTGCGTTGGCTCATTATAGATGAGTTTGACAAATGCTTGCAGATGGGATTTCAGGATGAAATGCAACGGCTTATTCAATCTTTACCAGGTTTGCGTCGCCGCATTTTATTGTCTGCAACAGATGCCGAAGAAATCCCTGCTTTTGTTTCATTGGCGAAAGCCCATACACTCTCTTTCCTCGATAATCAGGAACAAACCTCGGACCGTGTAACACTTTACGAAGTCAAGAGTCCTGTCAAAGATAAGTTGGAAACGTTGCGGCAATTGTTGCTGGGATTTGGAGATAGTAGTACCATCGTATTCCTTAATTACCGTGATAGTGTAGAACGTGTGGATGGATTCTTGAAAAACAACGGATTTGTTACAAGTTGTTTCCATGGCGGGTTGGAACAAAAGGAGCGTGAGGCTGCACTCTACCGATTCTCTAACGGTTCGGCTAATGTGTTGGTAAGTACGGATCTTGCCTCGCGTGGACTTGATATTCCTGATATTGCCAATATCGTTCATTATCACATGCCAGAGAGTGAAGAAGGTTATGTTCATCGGGTGGGGCGTACTGCCCGTTGGGATGCGAAAGGCAAAGCATTCTTTATTACTGGACCTGAAGAACATATTCCAGACTATGTGAAAGGAAACGTAGAGTCGTATGTCCCGAGCAACGAGAAAAAAAACGTGCCTGTGCCTCGGATGGCCACTATATATATAGGTAAAGGAAAAAAAGATAAGGTGAGCCGTGGGGATATTGTCGGATTCCTCTGCAAGAAGGGAGGACTTGAAGCTGCTGAAATCGGCAAGATCGATGTGAATGACCGTTATACATATGTAGCGGTTAGTCGGGCAAAAATGAATCTGGTTCTGCGTCAGACCCAAGGCGAAAAAATTAAAGGAATTAAGACGGTAATAGAGCCTGTAAGATAGAAATTTGCTACTTCTGAGTGGCAAAATGTAAGAAAATAACTAAAAATGCTTGATTTTTGTGCAAAAATTTGTCCAATTCAAATTAAAAGTGTAACTTCGCGCCGTCTAACAAAACAGTGACAGAATAATAAAATAAATACTAACTCAAATTCACAATCAAAATGAAGAAGTACAACTTTAACGCCGGTCCCTCAATGCTCCCACGTGAGGTGATTGAAAAGACCGCTCAACAGTGTTTAGACTTCAATGGTTCAGGTCTCTCTCTGATGGAGATCAGCCATCGTGCCAAAGATTTCCAGCCTGTAGTGGATGAAGCTGTGGCTCTTGTCAAGGAGCTGCTGCAAGTTCCAGAGGGCTATTCTGTGATTTTCCTCGGCGGTGGTGCTTCGCTGGAGTTTTGTATGATTCCATACAACTTCCTTATTAAGAAGGCTGCTTATTTGAACACAGGTGTTTGGGCAAAGAAAGCCATGAAGGAAGCAAAATTGTTTGGCGAAGTAGTAGAGGTGGCTTCTTCAGCAGATGCCAACTATACTTTCATTCCAAAGGATTGGACTGTGCCCGCTGATGTTGATTATCTCCATATTACAACCAACAATACCATCTATGGTACTGAGATGCGTAAGGATCTGGATGTAAATGTACCTTTAATTGCAGACATGTCTTCTGATATTTTCAGCCGTCCTATTGACGTTAAGAAGTATGATGCAATCTACGCTGGAGCACAGAAAAATCTGGCTATGGCTGGTGTAACAATTGTAATCGTGAAAGACGAGAAATTGGGTAAAGCTCCTCGTGAGATTCCTACCATGCTTGACTATCGTACACACGTAGAAAAGGGGTCTATGTTTAACACTCCTCCTGTGGTCCCCATCTATTCTGCTCTTGAAACTCTCCGTTGGATTAAGAAAAACGGCGGCGTAGAGACAATGGATAAGCTGGCTCAGAAGCGCGCAGAAATCGTTTACGGAGAAATCGACCGCAACAAGTTGTTCCGTGGAACTGCAGCAACAGAGGATCGCTCGCTGATGAATATCTGTTTCGTAATGAACGACGAGTACAAAGAACTGGAGAAAGAATTCCTTGATTTCGCTGTATCTAAGGGTATGGTAGGTGTGAAGGGACACCGTTCTGTAGGAGGTTTCCGTGCATCATGCTACAATGCTCAGACCATTGAAGGTTGCGAGGCTCTTGTGGCTTGTATGAAAGAATTTGAAGCTAAACATTAATTCTGACAACAATGAAAGTATTAGTAGCAACAGAAAAACCATTTGCAGCAGCTGCTGTCAATGGTATCAAGGCCGAAGTAGAGGCTGCCGGCAACGAACTCGTGTTGCTGGAAAAATATACAGAAAAAGCGCAATTGCTTGATGCAGTGAAAGATGCCGATGCAATGATTATCCGTTCTGATAAGGTTGATGCAGAGGTGCTTGATGCGGCAAAACAATTGAAAATTGTGGTTCGTGCAGGAGCTGGTTATGATAATATTGACCTTGCAGCTGCCACAGCTCATCAGGTAGTGGCTGAGAATACACCAGGCCAAAACTCAAATGCAGTTGCTGAACTTGTATTTGGCATGTTGGTAATGGCTGTTCGTGGTTTCTACAACGGTAAGAGCGGTTCGGAACTGTTTGGTAAGAAACTCGGTATACTGGCTTTTGGTAACGTTGGTCGTAACGTAGCCCGTATCGCCAAAGGATTTGGAATGGATGTTTATGCCTATGATGCTTTCTGTCCAGCAGAAGTCATTGAACAGGCTGGCGTGCATGCAGTAGCCAATCAGGATGCTCTCTTTGAAACTTGCGATGTTGTTTCGTTGCACATTCCTGCTACTCCGGAAACCAAGCAGAGCATTAATTATGCATTGGTAAACAAACTGAAGAAGGGTGGCGTGCTCGTAAATACAGCTCGTAAGGAAGTTATCAACGAACCCGAACTCTTGAAACTCATGGCAGAAAGAGAAGACCTGAAATATGTAACAGACATTATGCCTGAAGCTGATGCGGAATTCCGTAAATTTGAAGGTCGTTACTTCTCTACTCCGAAAAAAATGGGTGCACAGACTGCTGAGGCTAATATCAATGCTGGTATTGCTGCTGCAAAGCAAATCAATGCATTCTTTAAGGATGGTTGCACAAAATTCCAGGTAAACAAATAATTTTTCTAAACTGATATTACCATCGTGATATGTGGTTTCGGCCGTATGTCACGATGGTTCTTTTTTGTCTTTTATCGGACATAAGCTAACTCAAGAATAAGGGCAATCTGGCGTGAGGCTTTTGAGGCTTCTGGCGGCTCTTTTTTTTTGTTTTAGGTTATTTCTTTTTCTTTTTTTGTAAACTGGTAAATAATGTTTGGTGTACAGTATGCAATACGAAAAAATAGCAACAAAATAGAAACTCCTGATATAAAGCTCGGATAAACAAGAGAAATGATGCGAAACATTTTGCATTCTCGTATCTTTTGTGTACTTTTGCATCAAGTATTACTCAAAAACAAAAACAACTATGGCAACAATCAAACCGTTCAAGGGTGTACGCCCTCCCAAAGAACTTGTAGAACAAGTGGAGAGTCGTCCGTACGATGTTCTCGATTCTGAAGAAGCACGTGCTGAAGCAGGAGACAATGAGAAGAGTCTTTACCATATTATCAAACCGGAAATTGATTTTCCTGTAGGTACTTCAGAGTATGATCCGCGTGTTTATGAAAAGGCTGCAGAAAACTTCAAGAAGTTCCAAGATAAGGGATGGCTTGTGCAAGATGCCGATGAACACTATTATATCTATGCTCAGACTATGAACGGCAAAACTCAATATGGTCTTGTCGTTGGTGCTTATGTAGATGACTACATAAATGGCAATATCAAGAAACATGAACTGACCCGTCGAGATAAGGAAGAGGATCGTATGAAGCATGTACGTGTCAACGATGCTAATATTGAACCGGTGTTCTTTGCATATCCAGACAATGATGTGCTCGATAAACTTATTGCACGCTACGCAGCAACAGAGCCTGAATATGATTTCATAGCTCCGATAGACGGATTCCGACATCAGTTCTGGGTAATTGCTGATGAGGCTGATATTCAGACCATCACCGAGGAATTTGCCAAGATGCCCAGCCTTTATATTGCTGACGGTCACCACCGCTCTGCGGCTGCTGCACTTGTGGGAGCTGAGAAGCAAAAGCAGAATCCTAACCACAAAGGAACTGAAGAGTATAATTATTTTATGGCTGTTTGTTTCCAAGCCAGCCAACTCACCATCCTTGATTACAACCGAGTTGTTAAAGATCTCAATGGATTGACTTCGGAAGAGTTTCTTGCTGCCTTACAGGTTAATTTCATCGTTGAAGACAAAGGAGAAGAAATCTACAAACCGCAACGTTTGCATGAATTCTCACTCTATCTTGACGGACACTGGTTTGCTTTGACAGCAAAAGAGGGTACTTACGACAATACTGACCCAATCGGGGTGCTTGATGTGGATATCTCCAGTCGTTTGATTCTCGACGAGATTCTCAACATTGGTGACCTCCGTTCTTCTAAGCGTATTGACTTTGTGGGGGGCCTTCGTGGACTTGGTGAGCTCAAACGCCGTGTTGACAGTGGAGAAATGCGTGCAGCTTTAGCACTTTATCCTGTAACAATGCAGCAAATCATGGATATTGCCGATAGTGGAAAAATTATGCCGCCAAAGGCAACTTGGTTTGAACCAAAATTGCGCTCAGGACTTGTAATCCATAAACTGTCATAAACATACGGTTAATAATGGCGTCTTTTGGGACGTCCTTGAAAAACGTTAGATGACTGACGAATTTAAAACAATATCAGCGACAAGCGAGGGATACTACACCGAAAAACGGAGCAAGTTCCTCGCTTTCGCTCATCATGTGGAAAATCATGATGAAATAAAACTTATCTTGGCAGGGTATCGAAAAAAGTACTACGATGCTCGCCATGTTTGTTATGCGTATATGCTTGGTGCCGAACGTGCTGATTTTCGTGCAAATGATGATGGCGAACCAAGTAGTACAGCAGGAAAACCTATCTTGGGACAAATCAATTCAAACGAACTGACAGATATCCTTATTGTTGTCGTTAGATATTATGGCGGTGTCAATCTCGGAACTTCAGGACTTATTGTGGCTTACCGTGAAGCAGCAGCAGATGCTTTGGCGCATGCGAAGATGGAGTTGCGACAGGTGGAAGAAGAAGTCAGCTATACCTTTACCTATCCACAAATGAACGATGTAATGCGTATAGTCAAAGATATGAATCCACGTATTATTTCACAAACATATGATAATACCTGTGTCATCCGTATGGCTATCCGTAAAAGTGAGGCGCAACAATTACGTGACAGATTGGCGAAATTGTTGTAATACAGCGTATAATTTTGGATATTTCAGAAAAAAAAGTTACCTTTGCACATTATTTAATAAAGGAAACAAAAAAAACAAAATAAAACTATGGCAAAGAGATTCGCCGAACACGGCGGTTTGAACTTGACGCAGGTTAACAATGATATCCTGCAGATGTGGAAAGATAAGAACGTTTTCTTACGCTCTATTGACGAACGAGAGGGATGCCCACAATTCGTATTCTTTGAGGGACCTCCCTCAGCAAACGGACATCCTGGAATCCATCACGTACTTGCCCGTTCTATAAAAGATACTTTCAATAGATACAAGACCATGCAGGGCTATCAAGTACATCGTAAAGCAGGGTGGGATACTCATGGACTGCCTGTGGAGCTTGGAGTGGAGAAAGAACTCGGAATTACTAAGGCAGATATTGATAATAAAGAGAGCGAACGCTATATTTCTACAGAAGATTACAACCGTAAATGCCGTGAAAATGTGATGATGTACACCGCAGAATGGCGTGATCTTACTGAACGTATGGGTTACTTTGTGGATCTTGACCATCCCTATATCACTTACGACAATAAGTATATTGAAACCCTGTGGTGGCTTCTTAAGCAATTCTACCAGAAGAACCTTCTCTATAAGGGATACACTATACAGCCTTATTCGCCAGCAGCAGGAACGGGACTCTCGTCACATGAGTTGAACCAACCTGGTTGCTATCGTGATGTAAAGGATACTACTTGTACAGGAATGTTCAAAATCAAAGAGGCAGAAGGAAATGCTGTCGTTGATGCACTCAAACAAAAAGGATGGGGCGAGCTTTATTTCCTTGCTTGGACAACTACGCCTTGGACTCTTGCGGCTAACTCTGCACTCTGCGTAGGTCCTAAAATAGATTATGTGGCTGTTGAAACCTTTAATCCCTATACAGCAGCTCCCGTTACTGTCGTAATGGCAGAAGCACGCTTGAACGCATACTTTAAGCAAGAAGGTAAAAATGCTGATTTTGAAGCGTATAAGGCTGGTGATAAAATTATTCCTTGGCGTGTTGTAGAACATTATAAAGGAACCGATCTCGAGAATATTCATTATGAGCAGTTGCTGCCCATGATTTCGCCAATCGGTGAAGGCGCATTCCGTGTTATCCTTGGTGATTATGTGACCACTGAGGATGGTACAGGTATCGTACATATTGCACCAAACTTTGGTGCTGATGATGCTTTTGTTGCCAAAAAAGCTGGTGTTCCTGCCATTGTCTTGATCGATAAGAAAGGCGCAGAGCGTCCTGTAGTCGATCTCGAAGGTAAATACTATTTGGTTGAAGATCTCGATGCTGATTTTGTTAGCAAGTATGTTAATCTGGAAGAGTGGGGTAAATATAGTGGTCGTTATGTCAAAAATGCCTACGATGACACACTTACCGATAAAGACGAAACGCTCGACATCAGTATTTGTATGGACCTAAAAGCTGCTGGCAAGGTTTTCAAAATTGAGAAACATGTCCATAGCTATCCACATTGTTGGCGTACCGACAAACCAGTACTTTATTATCCACTCGATTCTTGGTTTATCCGTAGCTCGGCTTGCAAGGAGAGAATGAGCGAACTTAACAAAACCATCAACTGGCAACCTGAATCAACAGGAAGTGGACGTTTTGGCAACTGGCTTGACAACCTCAATGACTGGAACCTGTCACGTTCACGCTTCTGGGGTACTCCTTTGCCTATTTGGCGTTCAGAAGAAGGAGAAGAAATCTGTATCGGAAGTGTAGAAGAACTCTACAATGAAATAGAAAAATCAGTGGCTGCAGGCTTCATGAAGTCAAATCCATTGAAAGACCAAGGCTTTGTGCCAGGAAATATGTCGCAGGAAAACTACGACAAAATAGACTTGCACCGTCCTTACGTTGATTATATTATTCTGGTTAGCCAATCTGGTAAGCCAATGAAGCGTGAAGCAGACTTGATCGATGTTTGGTTCGATTCTGGTTCTATGCCTTATGCACAGATTCACTATCCATTTGAAAATCAAGATGCTATTGATAAGAAGAAAGCTTTCCCCGCTGACTTTATCAACGAGGGAGTCGATCAGACACGTGGTTGGTTCTTCACACTGCATGCAATCGCTACGATGATTTTCGATTCGGTAGCTTTCAAAAATGTAATATCATCAGGTCTTGTGTTGGACGCAAAAGGAAACAAAATGTCGAAACACGTCGGCAATGTGGTGAATCCTTTCGATATGATAGAGAAATATGGTACAGATGCCGTACGTCTTTACATGATGACCAATTCAGAACCTTGGGACAACTTGAAGTTTGACCCAGAGGGAGTGGATGAAGTGCGTCGCAAGTTCTTTGGAACACTTTACAATACATACAGCTTCTTTGCTTTGTATGCAAACGTAGATGGTTTTGAACCAGGCCAGCAGCAGATAGACTTTGCAAAACGTCCAGAAATTGACCGTTGGATTCTGTCTTGCTTGAATACATTGATTAAGAAAGTAACTGCAGAACTCGAAAACTATGATCCAACACGTGCAGGTCGTCTAATAGATGCATTTGTAAACAACGACCTTTCCAACTGGTACGTACGTCTTAATCGTAAGCGTTTCTGGGGTAAGGAAATGAGTGACGACAAACGTTCAGCCTACGAGACTCTTTATACCTGTCTGATGACTGTAAGCCGCTTGTTGGCTCCATTTGCACCGTTCTATTCTGATCAGTTGTATCGTGACCTTGGTGGAGAGAAAGACAGCGTACACCTTGATGCTTATCCTACTGCAGATGAAGCATTGATAGACGCTGACCTTGAAGCAAGAATGGAAATGGCACAACAGATTACGTCTATGGTTCTTGCCTTGCGTCGTAAGGTCAATATCAAGGTACGTCAACCGCTACAGAGCATCATGATTCCTGCCACTGCAGAACAAAAGCGTCACATAGAGGCTGTCAAAGATCTTATACTTAATGAAGTTAATGTCAAGGAGCTTAACTTTGTTGAAGGTGCAGGTATCCTTGTCAAGAAAGTGAAATGCAATTTCCGTACAATGGGTAAGAAGTATGGTAAACTCATGAAAGGTGTTGCAGCACAGATGAGTGGACTCTCTCAGGAGCAGATTGCTGATTTGGAGAATAAAGGTACTATTGCCATACAGGTTGACGGACAGAATCTTGATGTCGAACTGGCAGACGTAGAAATCATTAGTGAAGATATTCCCGGATGGCTTGTTGCTAACGAGGGTTCATTGACCGTTGCCCTTGAGGTCGAACTCACCGATGAGCTCAAGCAAGAGGGTATGGCTCGTGAAATTATCAACCGTGTGCAGAATATCCGTAAGGATAGCGGTTTGGAAATCACAGACCGTATTCACATCGTTCTTGCACCAAATGCAGAAATTGAGCAGGCTGTTAAGGGATTTGGTGATTATATCAAGACACAGGTTCTCGCCGATGATATTACTATCAGCCCCAATGATGGCATAGAAGTGGAATTTGATGATTTCAAACTGAATATACAAGTAACAAAATCCTGATTATAACAAATCCTAAATTTAAGTATTATGGCAACAGAAAAGACCAGATACACAGATGAAGAACTGGAAGAGTTCCGTCAGATTATCAACGAAAAGTTGGCATTGGCCAAACGTGATTACGATCAGATGATGCGAGTTCTGATGAATCAAGACTCTAATGATGTTGATGATACATCACCAACATATAAGGCTCTTGAAGAAGGAAGTGCTGCCCAGTCGAAAGAAGAAATTATCTCGCTTGCAGCTCGTCAGCAGAAGTTCATTCAAGGACTGAAGGCAGCATTGGTTCGTATTGAGAACAAAACTTATGGTATAGACCGGATTACCGGAAAACTCATACCAAAAGAACGCCTGCGTGCCGTTCCTCATGCCACCTTAAGTGTTGAGTCGAAAATGGCTGGCAAAAAATAGGTAAATGGCACTGAATCTTAAGATGAAACGCGGATGGATGGCAGCACTTATAGTGACCGCCATCCTCTTGATTGACCAAATTATCAAGATATTGGTCAAAACGAATATGGCACTCCACGAGCAGATAGAAATCTTCTCGTGGTTTAAAATCGTGTTCATTGAAAACAATGGTATGGCTTATGGAATGGAGATTGGCAGTAAACTGATACTTTCAATCTTTCGTATCATTGCCGTTGCCATACTCGGCTGGTATATTGTTCGACAGGTTAAGAAGAATGCACGTTGGGGATATATTGCCTGTTTGTCCATGGTAATGGCAGGTGCGGCAGGAAATATTTTTGATTCGATGTTCTATGGTCTGATATTCAACGCATCGTCCAATTATTATGTCTCATACTTCGTGCCCTTTGGAACAGGCTATGCTCCGTTTCTGATGGGTAAGGTGGTTGACATGTTCTATTTCCCACTTATCGTTACTACCTGGCCTGAGTGGATACCAAGAGTAGGTGGAAATCCATTTGTTTTCTTCAGCCCTGTCTTTAACTTTGCGGATGCGGCTATTTCAGTAGGTGCTGTTCTGTTGTTGCTTTTCTATAGGAAAGAAATTGGTGAGATTGAATTTAGAAGAAGCAAATGAAAATTGGCGCAACGAGGTATGCGCTCTAAAAAACGTGAATATGAAACATATAATAGTCATAATTCTGCTTCTGTCAGTTACGTTCTCCTGCAAACCCACAGTACCGGCTGACTATATTCAACCCAGCGACATGGAAGACATCCTTTATGATTACCATGTTGCTCAAGCTATGGGGCGTGAAGGACAAAAGAACAGCCTACCGTATGATGAGAATGGCTATTTTCAAGCTGTTTTACGTAAATATCAGGTTACCGAAGCTGAATTTGACTCTTCATTGGTGTACTATTACTCTCATGCTGAGAGACTGAAGAAAATATACCAGAATGTTAGTGAACGTCTCAATAACGAAGCTTCTGCCCTTGGTGTGACAAGTGGCTCTTTCGGACTTTCTACTTATGGTACAACAGGTGATACTGCCAATGTTTGGCGCGGTCCTTCGGAAGTGATGTTAATGCCATTGCCCACAGCCAATCGTTTTGACTTCTCCCTGAAAGCAGATTCCAGTTATCATAAAGGTGACAGTTTCATGTTCCAGTTTAACTCCGATTACATCTACGAGGCGGGCTCTCGTGATGCAGTAGTGTGCCTCTTATCTACATATGAAGGCGACAGTATCGTACAGACCGTTTATCATATCACGATGTCTGGACTTTCACAAATTCGTGTTCCTGTCAATCGTGACTATCGATTGAAGGAAATGACAGGCTTTGTTTATCTTGCTTCAGACCATCAAGATCGCAATGTACGTCGTATGATGTTTATTAACGACTTGCAACTGATTCGATTCCATCAGAGAAAAGAAGAACAAAACGACAAACCATTATCTGTAGAACCTATTAAAGATGAAACCAAGAAGGATAGCATGCTTAGAATTAAAGATGCCAGACCATTGTCTGCTGACACGGCAGGTCGTAATGATACAAAACGGAATCATACGCGAAGTATTCCCGTTAAACAAAGAATACCCATACACGGAATGGGTGCCCAAACGTCTGGAAGTAAGAAATGACGCACAGGGCAGACCAACCCTTTGGGATGATAACAAACCAATAACATAAAATAAAACAGAACAATATGAACATCAAAGTACGTTTGGCACTGATGAACTTTATCGAGTTTGCCGTTTGGGGAGCATATCTCACATCTATGGGCAATTATCTTGGTAAAGCGGGTATGGGAGCAGAAATCTCATGGTTCTATGCCATTCAAGGTGTTGTCTCAATCTTTATGCCTACACTTATAGGTATTGTGGCTGACAAATATATTCAGCCTCAACGTCTGTTGGGTTTGTGTCATCTTCTTGCAGGAGTTTCGATGTGTGGTTTGTTCTGGATGGGACAGACCGCTGGTCAGCCAGATGAATCCCTGTTTATGGCTGTTTATACCTTTAGTGTTGCTTTCTATATGCCTACCTTGGCATTGTCCAATACGGTGGCATTTACAATATTGAAGAACAATGGCCTTGATACGGTAAAAGATTTCCCACCCATTCGCGTGTTTGGAACAGTTGGTTTCATTGTCATGATGTGGCTTGTGAACTGTGCTGCATGGGATAATGGATCCTTGCTCTTTGTCTTGGGTGACAACAACAATAAGTTCCAATATACTCATTTCCAGTTCTTGGTTTCTGGCCTGATGAGTTTGGTACTTTTCTTGTATTGTTTCACATTCCCAGAGTGCAAATTAGTGAAGAAGGAAAAACAATCGCTTTCAGAAGCATGGGGACTTGACGCATTTCGGTTATTCAAGAGCAAGCAGATGGCACTTTTCTTTATTTTCTCCGCCATGTTGGGCATGTCTTTGCAGGTTACCAATGGTTATGCAACTCCATTTATCACATCATTCAAAGGTGATCCTGCCTTGATAAATACGTTTGCTGCCAACAACGCAACGCTGTTGGTGTCAATATCCCAGGTGGCCGAAGCACTTTGCATCCTGTTGATACCGTTTGTCCTTAAACGTTATGGTATCAAGATTGTCATGCTCATTGCCATGTTTGCATGGGTTTTACGCTTTGGATTCTTTGGATTGGGAAATCCTGCTTTCCCTGGAGTTATCCTGTTTGTGTTGTCGTGTATTGTATATGGTGTGGCTTTCGATTTCTTCAATGTGTCTGGCGGACTTTTTGTCGATCAGAAATGCGACATCAAGGTGCGCGCCTCTGCACAAGGACTGTTTATGCTGATGACGAATGGCCTTGGTGCCACCATTGGTACGTTATTGGCAGGTAAGATCATCAATCATTATTGTGCGTTCACTCCAGATGGTTATCTGATGGGTGATTGGCGCACTTGTTGGTTGATATTTGCGGGTTATGCACTTGTGGTGGGAATCCTTTTCGCCATTCTGTTCAAACCTAAGAATCTGTAAATTCGAAATGTAAAAGAATGAAAGAAGTTCGGTATTTCTATGTTCCAAAGGCTGGTGAGTGCGACGCCTTACCATCCGCAGAAGCACAACATGCTGTTCGGGTGTTGCGTTTGCAACCAGGCGATGAGATGATGTTAATGGATGGAGAGGGAACTTTCTATAAGGCGGAGGTCTCTGTTGCGTCCAATCATCATTGCTTATACCGCATCCTTGAGACATTACCACAACAGCGTCCTTGGAGTGGACGTATTCATTTGGCTATTGCACCGACAAAGATGCTTGACCGTATGGAATGGTTGTTGGAAAAAGCTGTGGAAGTGGGAGTCGATGATATTTCATTTTTGGATTGTCGCTTTTCGGAACGTCGGCAAATCAAACTTCCACGAATGGAAAAAATCGTGATTTCGGCCATGAAACAGAGCCGAAAGGCATGGAAAACGAATCTTGATGAAATGCAATCTTTCAGCCAGTTTGTCGCTGCAGAACGACCTGGTGACAAGTTTATTGCCCATTGCTATGAAGAAGTCGAACGTACTTATCTTTTTGACGAATTGAATCATCTGCCTGCAGACACACCTGTTACCATACTTGTTGGTCCTGAAGGTGATTTCTCTATAGAAGAGGTGCGACAGGCTATCAGTCTGGGATACAAATCCGTACATTTGGGAAAGAGTCGTCTGCGTACGGAAACAGCAGGATTGTCTGCTGTAATGATGGCTCAGTTGAGTAAACCTTATAAAACAGATTAGTCATGCATAGCATTTCTTTTAATCAAGTGACTCCACGGGTGTTTGCAGAGGTTACAGATTTGCATTCAGAAGTGTGGAAGTCACAGGTAACCTTTGAACGTGGCAAGAAATACCTTGTCGCAGCAGATAGTGGCTGTGGTAAAAGTACGTTCTGTAGTTATCTTCAGGGTTATAGAAATGATTATACAGGACAGATTCTTTTCGACAAGACGGATATTAAATCTTATGCTATTAGGCAATGGGTAGAAGTTCGCCAACGTCATATCGCTATGCTCTTTCAGGAAATGCGCCTTTTCGCGGAACTTACTGCGTATGAAAACGTAATGATAAAGAATCGCCTGACTTCTTCAGCGTCGGCGGTTGAAGTCAAAGACTGGTTTTCGCGGCTTGGACTTTCTGACAAACTTGATGTGAAGGCAGGTCAACTTTCACAAGGTCAACAGCAAAGGGTAGCCTTGCTGCGCTCTCTTGTACAGCCTTTTGATTTTCTCGTAGCTGACGAACCCATTTCTCACCTTGATGACACGAATTCCTATGAAATGGCTCATATCATCAGAGAGATAATAGATAAAAATGGAGCTGGTCTTATAGTAACAAGTATAGGTCGCGATCTTCCATTTGATTATGATAAAACATTAAAACTATAAAACATAAATACAGAGCAAAAATGAAAAACGTAGAATACTGGCAACCGGAGCTTGAGACCATGCCCCGTCAGCAATTAGAGGAACTTCAGGTAGAAAAACTCCGTCGAACTATTGATATATGCCTTCAATCCCCCTTTTACAAACGGGTGTTGGGCGAACGAGGTATTACATCAGATACTATCAAGACCATTGATGATGTAAGACGCTTGCCTTTTACCACTAAACAGGACTTGCGCGAAAACTATCCTTTCGGACTTGTTGGAGGCAATATGAAAGATGCAATCCGCATCCATTCTTCCAGTGGTACAACAGGAAATCCGACAGTTGTGACATATTCTCGCCATGATATAGAGTCATGGGCAAATATGATTGCTCGTAGTATGTATATGGTTGGTTGCAGAGATACTGATGTCTTCCAAAATTCCAGTGGCTACGGCATGTTTACTGGCGGATTAGGTTTCCAGTATGGTGCAGAAAAACTTGGAGCCACTACTGTACCTGCTGCTGCTGGTAACTCTAAGCGTCAGATTATGTTCATCCGTGATTTTGGCACTACTTGTCTTCATGCCATTCCGTCTTATGCCATTCGTCTTGCGGAAGTTTTTCATGAAGAAGGTATAGATCCACGAAGCACAAAGTTGCATACTCTGTTTATAGGGGCAGAGCCACATACAGATGAGCAACGACGTCGCATCGAGCGATTGTTGGGGGTGAAAGCCTATAATTCTTTTGGAATGACCGAGATGAATGGTCCTGGTGTAGCTTTTGAGTGTCAGGAACAAAACGGTATGCACCTCTGGGAAGATAACTACATCTTGGAAATCATAGATCCCGATACTTTAGAACCCGTTCCTGATGGAGAAATCGGAGAAATGGTTCTTACCACTCTCGACCGTACTATGATGCCCATTTTGCGTTATCGCACTCATGATTTGACTCGTATTCTGCCTGGCGATTGCCCGTGCGGACGCACTCATAGACGCATTGACCGTATCAAAGGTCGTACAGATGACATGTTCATCATTAAGGGAGTTAATGTGTTCCCCATGCAAGTGGAAAAGATACTTGTCAAATATCCCGGTTTGGGAAGCAATTATCTTATTACGCTTGATTCAGAAGGCGATAATGATGTAATGACTGTTGATGTGGAACTCGATGGATTGAATACAGACGTCTATCCCGAACTTCAGAGAATGACCAAAGACATTCAGCGTGCATTGAAAGACGAAATACTTCTTACGCCTCGTGTACGTTTGGTAAAGAAGGGGTCTCTTCCGCAGAGTGAAGGTAAGGCGGTGCGTGTAAAAGATCTTCGTCCCGGACGTGGATAAGACAGGGATAAAAATGAACCGAACATGAGAAAGATAATAATCCTTGGAATTTTGATATTGACGACTTTCGCAGCTGAGGCACAAAATACGATGAAAGATGTATTTCTCAGCATGCCGAAATCGTTAACACCTGAATTGACAGAAAACAACAGACTTGACATGGTGGATTTCATAGAATCGAAAATGAAAGCTCGTGTAGATAATCTGTTGGATGGACATAGCGAATTGCTGATGCTTAACGATAAAGCGTTCTCTTTGCAAATAAGTGAAACCTTGCGGTATGATGTCCGCTTGCTGTTGGCAGATGGAGACAGTATCATCTGTTTGGTAGCTACTTATGG
Organism: Prevotella sp. P4-119; assembly: GCF_002251345.1. Classification (NCBI taxonomy): domain Bacteria; kingdom Pseudomonadati; phylum Bacteroidota; class Bacteroidia; order Bacteroidales; family Prevotellaceae; genus Prevotella; species Prevotella sp. P4-119. The sequence goes on from NZ_NPJB01000025.1 coordinate 31,272, forward strand.
AAAAGATGCTCCAGAAAGTAATGTAACATTTTATAAGGCCAGTTGGGAACCGATTCCATCCAGCCAGTTGATCACTCTTCCTCAACAGATGTATGTGGCCTCATTTGTTTCTCCAGATAATTCCGATTTGCAGATAATATATTCTCAGGCTCTTAATCCTGTTGCTATGGAAGGACAAAAAAATGAAAAAGAAATAGCTGTGATGTTGAAGTGGAATGGTAAAAGATTTAATAAAAGTTAAAAACTCGAAGAAATATACGAAAACTCTTGCAGGTATAAAAAAAAACGTCTATATTTGCAACGTGTTTTTCATGGTATTAGATTATTAAGGTTAATTGAAAATTGCTTGTCGTGAGACAAGCAATTTTTTTTGAAATGTATCATACCTTAAAACCAATTACTACAATCTTGATTAAATCATTCAATACTAATAATAACTATTATGGAAACAGAACAACTATCGACAGTTAAGAAAACCATCGTAGGCGTACAATTTCTCTTTGTGGCTTTCGGTGCAACTGTTCTTGTGCCACTACTGATTGGCATTGATCCTGCAACGGCTTTATTTACCGCAGGTCTGGGAACATTTCTCTTTCATTTTCTTACCAAAGGGAAAGTCCCGATTTTTCTGGGAAGTTCATTTGCTTTTATTGCCCCAATTATCGCTGCTTCCAAACAGTGGGGGCTTCCAGGGACAATAGCGGGACTAACCAGTGTATCATTAGTCTATTTTGTGATGAGTGCTCTTGTCAAGTGGCAAGGAAAACGTCTTCTTGACCGTATCTTTCCTCCTATTGTCATTGGGCCTGCTATTATTCTGATAGGTCTGTCGTTATCAGGAAGTGCTGTGAATATGGCAAAGACCAATTGGATCTTGGCTTTTGCTGCGCTTATCACAGCTATTCTCGTTTTGACCTTTTGCCGTGGACTTATGAAACTTGTTCCTATTATAACAGGTGTGGTAGTTGGTTATGTGTTGGCCATTGCAATGGGTGAGGTCGATTTCTCTGGAGTAATCGCTGCGCCTTGGATATCCTGCCCTGTGTCGTTTGACACGTTGAGTCATTTCTCTTGGGGACCTTTCATCTATATGTTGCCAGTGGCAATAGCTCCGGTTCTTGAGCACATTGGAGATGTTTACGTTGTAAGTGCGGTTGCTGACAAGGATTTTGTCAAGGAGCCAGGCCTTCATCGGACAATGCTGGGAGACGGAGTTGCCTGTTTGGCATCTGCCGTACTTGGTGGTCCTCCCGAAACAACCTATTCTGAAGTGACTGGTGCAATGTCTATCACAAAAGTCACCAGTCCGGTTGTTATCCGGATTGCAGCAGCCACAGCCATCTGCTTTTCTATTGTAGGCAAACTTAGTGCATTGCTTCAGAGTATTCCTCAGGCTGTTTTGGGCGGCATCATGCTTCTTCTGTTTGGAACGATTGCAAGTGTTGGTGTTCAGAATCTGATGCATAATAAGGTTGATTTAAACAAAACGCGCAATGTCATCATCATGTCTGTCATGTTGACCATGGGATTGGGTGGGGCAGTGCTCTCGTCAGGTTCATTTACCATTTCTGGCATTGGCCTCTCAGCAGTTGTTGGTGTAGTGTTGAATTTGATTCTTCCAGACAAGAAAGCTGAGTGAAAACTCACCAATATCAATGGTCCCCTGAAATTATTAACGAAGTTCCCAACGATATAAATACTAATCCGCAATGCCTAATTTAGGTGTTGCGGATTTTTATAGGTATGCTCGGCATAATTCTAAATAGGCAATAAAACAACAAAGGGCATAACTAATCCCAAAAATATTGTTGTTCAATTTACATTGCGTCCATTCTTCCGTCCTTATGAGTAGAAAGAATAGCAAACGAAGAATGAAATTTCCCCTTCGATATTATGGTTTCAATGATGCGAAGAACATGAGTTTGTATAGATTGTACAGTTGTGAGACAGGTCTCTCGCCATTTAGGTTGCGCATGAGATAATAGCCGATGGAACTTCTATATATTAAGCGTAAAACAGGCAAGAGTCCAATCTTCTTAAGAACTTCCACATGCTGGAGTAACCGAGAGTAGGGGACAATGTCTTTACGGAATTTATACAAAGTATGCATAGCTTCTTCCGTCTTGATCATGAAATAAGTGTTTGATTCAAAACGGGTGAGATATACAGGATTCTCAATGTGTGAGATGATGATTCCGTTTTGTTTCAATGTCTTTCCGAAAATCACATCCTCGTAGCCGTATTGGCGAAAGCGTTCATCAAAACGGCAACCTTCCATTACTTTGTGTTCGATAAGAAAATTGGTGGTTCTGAAATTCTTGTATGGGTTGCGTTTCCGTTGTTTTGCAGTATATTCTTTCTCATGCGTTTTCTCGTAATGGTAGCGCAAACTGTGACGCAGTTTATTTGCATCTCCACCAATGCATAAGCCACCACAAACCACCGAAGCCTTGTTGTCAAGATAGCGTTTCAGATAGTCTGGGTCAAGGATGTCCACATCGCAGTCAAGAAATAGTAATGTGTCATATTCTGCCTTGTCTGCCAACCAGTTGCGGATGATTGCGCGCCCCATGTTTTCTTCATGGATGATATAACGCACATGGTCGATTGCTGCCACTGGTCTGTTCTGATCAACGTATTTGGGATTGGTAGAACCATCTTCGACAACGATAATTTCGAAGTCGATGCCACAATTGACAGCTTGAATGTGTAGTTCTTGGACCAACGCACAGCAGTTTCTGTTGAATACAGGTATAAGTATGGATAATCCTTGCTTGTACATGATTGCAAAAGTAGTAAAAAATGTTTGTATGGTGAAATTTTGTCGATATTATTTTGCATTTTTCTTGAATTATAGTACTTTTGCGCGACATTTTAATAATATAGGCATAAGAACAATGAAAAAGTTATCTTTGAAATCAGTTATTATGGGCTTCATGCTCATGATGTGTGCAATCGCAAATGCACAGTCAATCAGTGGTGTACTTGATGGCGTACTTGGCAATAATACCACCAGTAGCGGAGGTTCGAATCTTATTTCTAATCTTACTGCTATCTTCTCAGGTAAGAAACAGGCCAGTGCAGCAAATATTGTCGGAACATGGGTTTATGAAGAACCAGCCATCGTTCTTAAATCAGACAATGTGTTGACGAATGCTGCGGCCAAGATTGCGGCCAACAAGATGGAAAGTATTCTTCAGACCAAACTGACAACCGTAGGCATCAAACCAGGTGCAATGACGATGACTTTCAAACAAGATGGTACTTTCACTTCAACATTAAAGGGAAAGACCACCCAAGGAAAATGGAGTGTCAAGGACTCCAAGTTGCAGCTTACCACGTTGGGTGTTAAGTCAGTCAGCATCACCACTCAGTTGGAAGGCAAGAAACTCATGTTTGTTGCAAACTCAACCAAGTTGCTCAATCTCTTCAAGGCATTTGGTTCCAAGTCGGGTAACGCAAACCTCCAGACCGTTTCCAAATTGATGAAAAATGTGAATGGAATGGAAGTCGGTGTGACGATGAAAAAGAAGTAAAAATGCGGCGTAATACCCGTAATTGGTTAAAAAAACGAAAACAAAAGGATAAAACTTTTCAAAAAACGCTGATATTCCGAAAAATAGCAGTACCTTTGCATCCGCTATTACGAGATAGTAGTACGAAATTCAATTATTAAACATTAAAAGTTATTTAAAACAATGGCAACAAAAATCAGATTGCAACGTCGCGGTCGTAAGAGCTATGCTTTCTATAGCATCGTAATCGCAGACGCAAGAGCACCACGTGATGGTAAATTTACTGAGAAGATTGGAACTTTCAACCCTAACACCAATCCTGCCACAGTAGATTTGAATTTCGAACGCGCACTTTACTGGGTAGAGGCAGGCGCACAGCCCACCGATACCGTTCGCAACATCCTTAGCGGTGAGGGCGTTTACCTGATGAAGCACCTCCGTGGTGGTATTAAGAAGGGCGCTTTCGACGAGGCTGCTGCTCAGAAGAAGTTCGACGCATGGAAGGCTGACAAGCAGAAGGGTCTCGACAAGGTTCGTGAAGACGAGGTCAAAGCCAAGAAAGAGGCTGCTGCTCAGGAGCTCGCTCAGGAAAAGAAACTGAATGAGGAAATGGCCAAGAAGGTAGCAGAGAAGAAGGCTGCTGCTGAGGCTGCAAAGGCAGAGGAAGAGGCCGCAAAGGCTGCTGCTGAAGCAGAGACAGAAGCTCCTGCTGAAGCTTAATTTCCCTTCACACAACGAAACAAAGGAGAGGACGGATGGCAATATTCCGTTCTCTTTTTTGTTCTATATATTTCCAACGCGGTTTTCTCCTTATTATATTACTACCAACAAACTTACGATCTTCCTTTTTTTATGCACATTCTTGAAATTCCATCATTCTTCCCTCCTTATGGTGGCGAGTTCTGTCTTGAGCAGTCCAAGGCTTTACAGCAGCTCGGCCATGAAGTTCGGATATTGAGTCGCGTTCAACTTGGTATTACTAAAGGTTGGAAAGACTATCTCTTTCTCCCATATACTATGGGTGTAGAAACCATGGATGGGGTAGAGGTGTGGCGTGATTTTCAACGTGGAATCCCCAAGGTGGTGCGTCCCAATGTTGATAGATGGCTGAAAGGAGTGTTGAAATTGTCAGAAGAGTATTTCCGTCAATATGGTTGTCCCGACGTCATCCATGCCCATTGCGTGAAATGGGCAGGTCGGGCCGCCATGTTGATAGCGCAGCACCACCGCATCCCTTATGTGATTACCGAACATCTTCCTTCCATGATTTATGAAGAAGAGTTCCGTAGAGCGTCTCTGGGACAATGGGAAATCCCCCTGTTGCGTGAAGCGTTGGAAAAGGCGGATAGGGTAGTGGTCGTTTCCGAGGAGTTAGTGGATGAACTCGCACCGTATTTTGGTAAGCGTTACTCCCATCAGGTCGTTTCTAATATGATAGACACTCGCTTCTTTCATTATGCCAAACGTCAACCTTCTGATACGTTTCGTTTTTGTGCCATAGGCAATTTCATTCCGCGTAAGGGTTACGATATTTTAGCAGGAGCATTTCGGAGATTGAAGAGTCAAGGGGTGAATGCCAGTCTGACGTTGGTTGGTCCTGATACCGATTCTGCCTCTTGCCGCCGCCTTTATGCGAATATTCCAGATGTGCGTTTCGTGGGAACCACAGATAAGATTGGTGTTCGCGACATCCTTTACTCTGCTGATGCTTTAGTGCTTCCCACTCGTAGCGAATCACAGGGCTTGGTTTTGTTGGAGGCTATGAGTACGGGTATTCCCGTCATTACCACCGATGTTGTTCCGCAGAGCGTCCGTCAGCATGATGGTTGTGTGACCGTGCCTACCGAAGATGCGGTTTCGTTGAGCCATGCAATGGTTCGCTTAATCAGTGAACATTTTTCATCCGAACACATTTCTTCTGCCATTTCCGAAAGTTATTCTCCACATATCATCGGAAACCAATTGCAACAGTTGTTTTTCTCGCTGTTAGAGCGTCAAGTGAAACAATGAGCGTGGTGACATAAAAATGCAGACGGACATGCTGACCTGTTGGCGTAAAAAAACTTTGCGTTTCCAAAACACGGGAGCGCAAAGTTTTTTTATCTACCGATTAGCTTTCAAATCCGCTTTACACACGCAGACTTGTGCGTAAACTTTTTCATCGTCTTATTTGTAGAGGTATCGTTTGATGCTCTTTTTAGGAGTTTTCTCAAATTCTTCCTTCTGTATTTCTATTTCGGTGATTTTCTCGTAAGCGGGGAGTAGTTCGTTGAGTTGCTGACGGTTCTGCTCCATGACATTGTAGATGTCCTCCTCGTTGAAGTTCATATTCTTCGCTTCATCGTAATCAGGATAAACCAGACCGACAAGCTTGTTGTTGCGCTGAACAACCACAGTTTCCACCACCATAGCCATAGAGTTGAACTTATCTTCTATCTCTTCGGGGTAGATGTTCTGTCCGCTGGGTCCCAGAAGCATGTTTTTCGATCTTCCGTTGATAAACACGTTTTTGTCGTCGTCCATGGTACCAAGGTCTCCCGTATGATACCATCCGTCTTTATCAATAGTTTCTTTGGTAGCTTCATCGTTCTTGTAGTAGCCCAACATGACATTGAGTCCGCGAGCCAAGATTTCACCAGGTTTTGTACTGGGACTGTCTGAGTCAATTTTCACCTCCATGTGAACTACAGGTTGTCCGCAAGAACCCAGTCTGAAGGTTTGCCAGTCGCGGTAGCAGATGATAGGTGCACATTCAGTGGCTCCGTATCCTACGGTGTATGGGAATTCTATTTTGCGGAGGAACGTTTCGATTTCGCGGTTAAACGCAGCACCTCCGATGATTACTTCATAGAGTTCACCTCCAAAAGCCTTCACCACTTCCTGACAGATCATCTGTTTCACCTTTTTGGAGATGACAGGCATTGCCATGAGGAGACGCATGCGGTTGTTTTGTATTTTGGGGAATACCTTCTTTCTGATAATCTTTTCGATGATCAGCGGAACAGCGATGATGATTCTTGGTTTGATGTCGGCAAATGCTTGTGCAATGATGGCAGGCGATGGTACGCGGTTAAGATAATAGACGTGGCATCCGTAGAGGAATTCAAATAGAAATTCGAAAGCCATTCCATACATGTGTGCCATGGGGAGAATGGAGATGATGCGGTCGCCCGTTTTGATGGTGTTGCCCAGTACGTTCACGGCAAAGTCGAAGTTCGACCACAGTGCGCGGTAGGGAATCATCACACCTTTAGAGAATCCCGTAGTACCACTGGTATAGTTGATCAGCGCCAGTTGTTCTCCGTTGTCTTCATATTCGTAGTGTACGTGTTCTTTGCGGAAATATTTTGGAAATTTCTTACCGTAAAGTTCGTTAAGATGTTCGCGTGCGTATGTCAGTTTGTCTGTTCTTGAAAGCATAAGAGAGTAGTCGGGGTTGTTGACAATACCCTCAAGATGTGGCATTTGCACAGGGTCAATCTGTGTAGCCACATGGTCGCCCACGAAAAGCAGTTTTGCATCAGAGTGGTTGACAATGTTGTGGATTTGTTCCGGCATGAATTCGTGCAGGATAGGCACGGCAATAGCTCCGTAGGTCAGCGTGGCAAGAAAAGCCACTGCCCATTGGTTTGAGTTTCTTCCGCAGAGTGCGACTTTATCGCCTTTCTGTACACCACAGTTTTCAAAGAGAATATGCAGTTTCTCTATCTTACGTGCCACATCGTGATATTGTAGCGTGGCTCCCTTGTAATCGGTCAAGGCATCAAGATCCCAATTGGTCTTGATGCTTTGCTCGATGAGTTGTATGAAACTTGGTACGTTTTCCATCTTCTACGATTGTTTAGTTTAGTATGATTCTTATTTATACAAGTAGCGCTTGATACTTTTCTTTGGAGTTTTGGCAAATTCCTCATATCGGATTTCGATACTCTGTATGCGGCTGTATGCAGGCATCATATCGTTGAGTTGCTGACGGTTTTGCTCCATGATGTTTTGTAGATCCGTCTCGGTGAATCCCATCTCTTTGACCTCGTCCATGTCAGGATGTACGAGTGCCACAAGGTGTTGGTTGCGCTGTACGATAATACATTCGCTGACAACTGCCATTGATGCGAGTTTGTCTTCTATTTCCTCTGGATATACGTTTTGTCCGCTGGCTCCGATGAGGATGTTCTTTGAGCGTCCTTTGATAAACACATGTCCGTCTTCCGACATGGTTGCAAGGTCTCCGGTATGATACCATCCCTCCTTGTCGAGTGCGGCATCTGTTGCCTCTTGGTTTTTGTAGTAGCCCAACATGACATTGGTGCCTCGTGCCAGAATTTCGCCTGCCGTGTTCCGTGGATCAGGTGAGTCAATCTTCACTTCCATGTAGTCAACGGGCGTACCGCATGATCCTTTTTCAAAATCGTGGAAATCACTGTAGGTAATAAGTGGCGCACATTCAGTAGCACCATAGCCTACGGTGATAGGGAAGTCGATGTCAACGAGGAATTTCTCTATTTCCTTGTTAAGTGGAGCACCTCCTACAATGACTTCATAGGCTCTGCCTCCAAAAGCCTCACATACCTCTTTACAGATATGCTCTTTGACTTTCTTCGAAACCACGGGCATCTGCCAAAGCAGTTTGATAGCGTTGTTCTGTATCTTGGGGAATACTCTCTTGCGTATGATTTTCTCGATGATGAGTGGCACCGCCACTACCAGGTGTGGTCTTACTTCCTTAAAAGCCTCTGCAATAATGGCAGGTGATGGCAGTCGGGTGAGGAAGAAGAGATGGTAGCCTGAACAGAATGAAAACAAGAACTCGATGGCTTGTCCATACATGTGTGCCATGGGGAGGATAGAGAGAATCTTGCTGAACTTAGGCAGTCTTGGTGCCAATGCATTCATGCAGAAACTCACATTGCCCCACACTGCGCGGTAGGGCAGCATTACTCCCTTTGAGAACCCGGTAGTACCACTGGTGTAGTTGAGCATGCAGAGTTCTTCTGGTGAATCCACGTGCCAATGAATATCCTCCTTGCGAAATGCCATCGGATATTTCTTTCCAAAGAGTTCATTAAGGTGTTCGCGGGCGTAGGCCAGTTTTTCATTTCTGCATGTGTGGAGTGAGAAATCCGGCAGATTCAGGATACCGCTCAGGTTTGGCATTTCCTTTTCGTCAATGGTCTTGACGATGTAGTCGCCTACGAAAAGCAGTTTTGATTCCGAGTGGTTAACGATGTTGTGAATCTGTTCGCCATTGAATTCATGGAGAATAGGAACGATGACAGCTCCGTAGGCGAATGTAGCAAGGTAAGCCACAGCCCAGTGAGCTGAGTTGCGTCCGCACACAGCGATGCGGTCACCTTTCTCTACTCCTGCTGCTTCCATGAGAATGTGGAGCTTTTCTATTTTGCGTGCCACATCGTGATATTGTAGTGTGGCTCCTTTGTAATCAGTCAGTGCATCGAGCAACCAGTTGTCTTTGATGGTTTTTTCGATGTAAGAGTTGAAGCTTGGTATGTTGTCCATTGCACAAATAACGAAATTTTGTGCAAAGGTAATGCTTTTTTTGCACATTCACAAAAAATATGTGCAATAATTTTGTAATATGTCCATTCCCTTATACCATACCTTATTAAATATAAGGTAAAAAGTAAACTGGATGATGTACTTTAGTTTTCCAAGGGCTATTTTAAGGGCTATTTTATGTGTACTTTTGTCGTCTGTGACGGGTGGTGATTGTTCAATGTTGCTGCAAAGGTGTTGCAAAGGTGTTGCAATAAACAAATAGTTGCATTAAAGTTTGTGAATTTTTTCTTTTTTATTAAAAAACTTAGTAATTTTGCGTTCAAAATATCTAAGCAAATAAAGTTAACTAAAATATAAAAATACTGCTTATGTCACAGATTAATGGACACATTTCGCAGATCATCGGCCCGGTAATTGACGTCTATTTCAATACCGAAGGCCAAGACGCAGAGAAAGTGCTTCCCCGTATTCATGAAGCGCTGACCATTAAGCGTCAGGATGGTACGCAACTTGTGGTTGAGGTACAGCAGCACATCGGTGAGGATACCGTGCGCTGTGTTGCCATGGACAATACCGACGGTTTACAGCGTGGACTGGAAGCCGTACCGATGGGTTCTCCTATTTTGATGCCTTCGGGCGAACAGATCAAAGGCCGAATGCTCAATGTTATCGGCCAGCCGATTGATGGTATGAAACAGCTCGCGATGGAGGGTGCTTACCCCATTCACCGTGAGGCTCCTAAGTTTGAAGAACTTTCTACCACCAAGGAGATACTTGCCACGGGTATCAAGGTCATCGACCTGTTGGAACCCTACCTTAAAGGTGGTAAAATTGGACTTTTCGGTGGTGCTGGTGTAGGTAAGACCGTGCTGATCATGGAGCTCATCAACAATATCGCCAAGGGGCACAACGGATTCTCTGTATTCGCCGGAGTAGGAGAGCGTACCCGTGAGGGTAACGACCTGATCCGCGAGATGATTGAGTCTGGCGTTATCCGTTACGGCGACAAGTTCCGCAAGGCCATGGACGAAGGCAAATGGGATCTCTCGCTGGTTGACCCTGAAGAACTGAAAAAGAGTCAGGCCACCCTTGTGTATGGTCAGATGAACGAACCACCGGGTGCCCGTGCATCCGTAGCCCTTTCTGGTCTGACCGTTGCAGAAGGCTTCCGCGATGGCGGCAGTAAGGATGGCGGTGCAAGCGATATTTTGTTCTTTATCGACAATATCTTCCGTTTCACTCAGGCTGGTTCCGAGGTGTCTGCCCTGTTGGGCCGTATGCCTTCAGCCGTAGGTTATCAGCCTACGCTTGCCTCTGAAATGGGATCCATGCAGGAGCGCATCACCTCTACCAAGAAAGGTTCTATCACTTCCGTACAGGCTGTTTACGTGCCTGCCGACGACTTGACCGACCCTGCTCCAGCAACTACGTTTACCCACCTTGACGCCACAACCGTGCTTGACCGTAAGATTGCCGAACTTGGTATCTATCCTGCCGTAGATCCTCTGGGAAGTACCTCACGAATCCTCGACCCACTCGTTGTGGGCAAAGAGCATTATGAGTGTGCCCAGCGCGTGAAGGAGATCCTGCAGCGCTATAAAGAATTGCAAGACATCATCGCCATCCTTGGTATGGACGAACTCTCCGACGAGGATAAGCAGACCGTAAACCGCGCACGTCGCGTGCAGCGTTTCCTCTCTCAGCCATTCTCAGTAGCCGAGCAGTTCACTGGTCTGCCAGGTGTGATGGTGCCCATCGAAGAGACCATCAAGGGTTTCAATGCCATTCTTGACGGTGAGGTTGACGATCTTCCAGAGCAGGCCTTCCTCAATGTAGGAACTATTGAAGATGCGAAGGCAAAGGCCAAAAAACTGTTGGAAGCTGCTAAAGGATAATTCGTATGTTGAAGTTGAAAATAGTTTCTCCCCAGAAAATCGAGTTTGAGGGCGATGTTCAGAGCGTTCTCGTTCCTGGTGTCTTGGGCCAGTTTGAAATACTGACCAACCACGCCCCGATTATCTCTGCGCTGACAGAAGGAACCGTAGTCTATGCGAAGTCAGACGGTGTGAAAAGCCAACTGGCTGTTGCCGGCGGTTTTGTTGAAGTGCAGAAGAATGAGGTGGCACTTTGTGTAGAACTCAATGCATAAGGAAAACAGACCAATGACGGAAGTACAAGAAAATCACATGATGCGTAAAGCTGCAGTCACCTATATCATTCAGAGCCTGACAATCATCGCAGTGATGACTGTTCTGGCCCTGTTGAGTGCCGGTGTATGGGGAAGCCTTTCGATGATAGGCGTGCCCCTTGCCGTTGCTGCAGGTTTCCAAGTGTTCGCCAGCCTGACCTACGGTTTGGCTTGGCGTGCGGTGGCATCCAGTTCATCAGCCAGTCTGCCGACGTTCTATCTTGCAGCATCTGGCTTGCGTATGATAGCAGGCATTGCCACCGTGCTGATCTATCTGTTTCTTGCCGACGACGAGATGCAGATTCGCTTCTTCGTCTTCCTCTTCCTTGTCTATTACCTTGTGCTGCTCATTTACGATACCCTTTACTTTGTGAGGGTGGAGAAAAAGATTCATCGAAATGCATAAAATAAAGAAAATGAAATATTTACTCGTAAGTCTTCTACTGTTACTTGGGCTTTCGTCCCCTGTCAATGCGACAGCGTCTAATAGCGTTGACGTGAAGGAAATCGTGTTGGGCCACATGGCAGACGCCTACGAATGGCACATTACCACATTCGGGAAGACCCATGTCAGCATTCCCCTGCCGGTCATTGTGAGAAGTGAGGCAACGGGAGCATGGCATTGTTTCAGTTCCTCTCGCATCGAAGAGGCTGCCGAAGAAGGTCACGATTACCAAGGCTTCTATTTCAACGAGGCGAAGAACGGTAAGATTTATGAGCGGCTTTCCGACGGTAGTAGCGTGCGTCCTTGGGATTTGAGCATCACCAAGAGTGTGCTTCAGATATGGATTGTAGTATTTGTCATGCTCGCCATCTTCCTCAGTTGCGCCCGTTGGTACAAGAAGCACGATGTGACGCGTGAGAGCCCCAGAGGCTTTGTCGGCATGATGGAAATGCTGGTCATGACCATCCACGACGACCTCATCAAGGACTCCATCGGCGAGAAGCACTATCGTCCCTATGCCCCATATCTGCTGACAGCGTTCTTCTTCATTCTGATCACCAACCTGTTGGGCTTGTTGCCGGTATTCCCCGGTGGCGCCAATGTGACGGGAAATATCAACGTCACCTTCTTCCTTGCCCTGTGCACCATGTTGGCAATCAACCTGTTTGGCAATAAGGAATACTGGAAGGAAATCTTCTGGCCCGACGTGCCTGCATTCCTCAAGGCTTATCCCGTGGCTATTATGCCAGTCATCGAACTCTTCGGCATTCTCACCAAGCCCTTCGCGCTGATGATCCGTTTGTTTGCCAACATGATGGCAGGCCACGCCATTATCCTCTCCTTCACAGCCATCATCTTCATCGGATGGTCACTCAATGCTGTTTTGGGAAGTGGACTTACCGTGCTGAGCTTCGTCATGATGCTCTTCATGAACTGCCTTGAGTTTCTTGTGGCATTCATCCAGGCATACGTGTTCACCATGTTGAGTGCAGTATTTATCGGACTGGCTCACCCCGAACACCATGAAGGATAAACACATTCTCTAAAGAAAAAAGAGTAAACAATAAAAAAAAATAAGTATAACCCATTTAAAAAATTTAAGATTATGTTATCATTGATTTTACAGGCAGCCGCAGGTGCTGGTCTCGCTAAGTTTGGTGCCGGTCTCGGCGCAGGTATTGCAGCTATTGGAGCCGGTCTCGGTATCGGTCGTATTGGTGGAAGCGCTATGGATGCTATTGCCCGTCAGCCCGAAGCAGCAGGTACTATCCGTACAAACATGATTCTGACAGCAGCCTTCGTAGAGGGTGTTGCCCTGTTTGCCGTTGTAGTTTGCGCACTTTGCGTGTTCATGTAATCCATAAAAAACTTCAAAGCAAATGGATATGAATTTACCATCAATACTGACGCCCGACTTCGGACTCTTCTTCTGGATGCTCGTCGCGTTTTTGGTGGTCTTCCTTCTGCTCGCTAAGTTCGGTTTCCCCGTCATCACCAAATCGGTAGAGGAGCGTAAGAACTTCATCGACGAGAGTCTCCGCAAGGCCCATGAGGCACAGGAGCGACTCGCCAACATCGAGAAAGAAGGAGAATCCATCTTGCAGGAGGCTCGCGAGAAGCAGACACAGATACTCCGTGAGGCAGCCCAGACCCGCGACGCCATCGTGGAGCAGGCCCAGGAAAAAGCCCGTCAGGAAGGTTCACGCTTGTTGGATGAGGCAAAGACTGCCATTGCCCAGGAGAAGAATGCCGCAATCGCCGACATTCGTCGTCAGGTAGCAGCCTTGAGTGTCGATATTGCCGGAAAGGTTCTTCGCGAGAATCTGAAAGACGACAAGTCGCAGATGGATTTGATTGACCGTATGCTGGATGAAGTTTCTGCTAAATGACAATAAGTAATTGATGATTGCGTATGGATATTGGAGCAATATCGATCAGATATGCACGGGCCCTGTTGAAGGCAGCCACCGCTGAAGGTCTCGAAGACAAGGTCTATCAGGACATGATGACCTTGGCGAAGAGCTACTTGGAGGTAGATCAGCTGCGGCAGACCGTCGAAAATCCCATGCTTTCGAAAGAAAAGAAGGAGGGCATACTGGCGGTTGCCGCCGGTGAGCAGCCTTCTGTTCTCACTCGAAACTTCATCAATCTCGTATTGAAAGAAGGCCGCGAGAACGTGATGCAGTTCATTGCGAATTCATATATCACGCTCTACCGCAAGCAGAAGAACATCATCCGTGGAAAACTCACCACCGCAGCGCGTGTGTCCGCTCAGACCGAGCAGAAGATGCGCCAGATGGTAGAGAGTAAGACTAATGGCACTGTGGAGTTTGAGACAGAGGTAAATCCCGATATCATCGGCGGCTTTATCCTTGAGTACGACACCTATCGCATGGATGCGAGCGTGAAGTCGAAGCTCAACACCATTCTCACACAGTTAAGTAAATAAGCAATAGTGTCCCCCCGTGGCACTTGTATCAAGCATTATTATTAAAAACAAATGTCAGACAAAATAAAACCAAGCGAAGTCTCGCAGGTGCTGCTCGAACAGCTCAAGGGCGTCAACGACTCTGCCAGTTTCGATGAAGTGGGCACCGTCCTCACCGTCGGCGATGGTGTGGCACGCATCTATGGACTCCGCAATGCAGAAGCCAACGAGTTGCTCGAGTTCGAGAATGGCACTATGGCCATTGTGATGAACCTCGAGGAAGACAACGTGGGTTGTGTGCTTCTCGGTCCAACGGCAGGCATTAAAGAGGGACAGGTCGTGAAGCGCACCAAGCGCATCGCCTCTATCCGCGTCAACGACAATATGTTGGGACGCGTCATCAACCCCCTCGGACAGGCTGTGGATGGAAAGGGAGACATCGACCTGACAGGAGCATTTGAGATGCCGCTCGACCGTAAGGCTCCTGGTGTGATCTACCGTCAGCCGGTAAAGGAACCGCTCCAGACCGGATTGAAGGCTGTCGATTCCATGATTCCTATCGGTCGCGGACAGCGTGAGCTCATCATCGGCGACCGCCAGACGGGAAAGACCGCCATTGCCGTAGATACCATCATCAACCAGAAGAGTTTCTATGAAGCAGGCAAACCCGTCTATTGTATTTACGTGGCAATCGGACAGAAAGCCTCTACCGTAGCCACACTGGTACAGTCGCTCAAAGAGCACGGCGCCATGCCCTATACCATCGTAGTAGCCGCCACAGCAGCCGATCCTGCTGCCATGCAGTATTACGCTCCGTTTGCAGGAGCTGCTATCGGTGAGTACTTCCGCGACCGCGGTTATGCCGCCCTTGTGGTTTACGACGACCTCTCCAAGCAGGCTGTTGCCTATCGTGAGGTATCCCTCATCCTTCGCCGCCCGTCAGGACGTGAAGCCTATCCTGGTGACGTGTTCTACCTCCACTCTCGTTTGTTGGAGCGCGCAGCAAAGATGAACGAACAGCAGGAGGTGGCAGAACAGATGAACGACCTGCCTGCATGCATGAAGGGTCATGTACGCGGTGGTGGTTCGCTCACCGCACTTCCTATCATCGAGACCCAGGCAGGCGACGTGTCAGCGTATATTCCTACCAACGTCATCTCCATCACCGACGGACAGATCTTCCTGGAGAGCGACCTCTTCAACCAAGGATTCCGTCCAGCCATCAACGTAGGTATCTCCGTATCCCGTGTGGGTGGTTCGGCACAGATCAAGTCGATGAAGAAGGTGGCAGGAACATTGAAGATCGACCAGGCACAGTATCGTGAACTGGAGTCCTTCTCTAAGTTCTCCAGCGATATGGATGCCGTGACCGCCATGACCCTCGACCGTGGTCGTAAAAACAACCAGTTGCTCATCCAGCCACAATACAGCCCCATGCCCGTAGGCGAGCAGGTGGCAATCCTCTATTGTGGCGTACACGGACTGATGCGCGAGGTACCCATCGAGAAAGTACGCGAGTGTCAGGATGCCTTCCTCGACAAACTGCGCACCTCCGCTCCCGAAGTCATCGAGACCTTGGGCAGTGGCAAGATCGACGACGCCACCACACAGCGTATCGAACAAGTCATGGCAGACATCGCCGGAACCTATAAAGCCTGATAGCCTATGCCGAGTCTGAAAGAAATCAAGGGACGTATAGCAAGTGTCCAGAGTACCCGTAAGATTACGAGTGCCATGAAGATGGTAGCTTCTTCCAAGCTCCATCATGCCCAGGTGGCCATCCAGAACATGCTGCCCTACGAGACCTTGCTGGAGCATATCCTGAAGTCGTTTCTTGCGGCAGAGGCCGAGGCACAGACTGTGTTCAACGAAGAGCGTCCCTTGAAGCGTGTGGCACTGGTGGTCTATTCCAGCAGTTCATCGCTTTGTGGCGGATTCAATGCCAATATCATCCGTTTGCTCAAGCATCGTGTTGATGACCTCTCTGCCCAACTTGGCGCCGGTCAGGTTGAGATCTATCCCATCGGACGTAAAGTGGCTGATGCAGCCGCCAAGATGGGGTGTAAGGTCCATACCGACTATGCCGACATGGTGGAACATCCCGATGTTGCCCAGTGTATCGCATTGGCGCGCGAGCTCGGAGGCCGTTTCATGCACGGTGAGATAGACAAGGTCGATTTGATCTACCACCACTTCAAGAGTGCAGGATCGCAGGTGCTCACCACCAAGACCTTCCTCCCCATCGATTTGGAGAGCGAGCTCCAGCGTGACCATGAGCGCGACCTCACCACTACTGTTGTCACGCGTGAGGCACAGGACTATCTCAAGCGCAACGCCCGCAACGAGCAGAAGCGCGAGGAGAAAGCAGTACCTCTGAACGACAACTTCATCGTCGAGCCCGACATGAAGAGCGTTCTCACGTTGCTCATCCCCAAGCTCGCACATCTGATGCTCTACACAGCCCTGCTCGACAGCATTGCCTCAGAGCATGCAGCGCGCATGGTAGCCATGCAGACAGCGACCGACAATGCCGATGAGCTATTGCGTCAGCTGAACCTGCAGTACAACAAGAGTCGTCAGCAAGCCATTACCAATGAGTTGCTCGACATTGTAGGTGGTTCGATAAACAGTTGATTTTATATCGTTTTTAGAGATAAATGGGTGTTCGCTTGGTCGGACACCCATTTTTTATGCGCACACGGAGTGTTTAGTTTATAGTTTAAAGGTTAAAGGTTAAAGTTTATAGGTTATAGGTTAGAGATTATAGTTAAAGATTATTATTTCTGGCCATAGGCCATATTTTATTAAAGATTTCCTCCAAAGATTTCTAGCCTTCAGGCTACCCCAAAAAAAATCCACGGACCACACGGAGAACACGGAGAAAGATTTTCGTTAAAGATTATTCTAAAGATTTTCGTTAAGATTTCGAGCCTGTAAGGCGATCCCCATAAAAATTCTTCCCAAAAGCGAGGAACTCGAGCGCATTTTGGTTAGGGATTTTTGTTAAAGATTTTGTTTACTGCCTCCCTGAATTACAGATTATTTCTTGCGAAGCAACATCTTAAAAAAGATTTCCCCCAAAGATTTCTTGCGAAGCAACCCCCCCCAAAAAAAATCCATTTCCCAAAACTGTCAACTGTCAACTGTAACGCTTGTAACACAAAAAAAATCGTTTTTGGAAACTGTTATCTGTTATCTGTTATTTGAAACGCAAAAACGTTTTTGGAAACTGTCAACTGTCAAACTGTAACGCTTGGGGATGGTGTCATTGACCTGTCATGTGACATTATAAAAATAAAGCTCAAAAAATTTGGAACATATCGTTATTATTCGTATATTTGCAACGTAAATAATTGTAATTATTGTTAAAATCAATTGTACAGTGATTTATGTTTATTTTTATAAAAGAGGCCGTATGTGAATACCGCCTCTTTTCTATTTGTACTATCGCCTTCAACGAAATTTCCGTGTTCTCCGTGTGATCCGTGGATAAAAAACACCCACGAACCACACGGGGCGGTTCATGGGTTTACGAGAGGGAGTGTCACCCAATGGTGAAACCAAGGGCCGAGAGAACGGCGGTGATGGTGGTCAAAGCAATGTTGATGATGACGCTCCACTTGTTTTTAGAATCTTGAGTCATGATAGTTTTCTGTTGATGATGTTGTGATAGTCTTTAATGCCGAGGAAGGTGGCACACAGTATCAAGAGCTGGGCAACGAGGATGAGGACGGATCCCGAAATCTCACCTTGCGGAGGCATCATCATGCCAGCTGCAGCGAAGAGGATAGCACAGACGAAACTGGCTAATGAGAGTATTCGTTTCATACGCTAAAAGTGAGGGTTAAAGAGTCCCGCGGACGTTCCGCAGGACTCTGTGGTTCAACCTTCCAGTCCACCACCACCGGGTTCCTGTTCACCAGTGTCGCTATCCGACTTGAAGTAGGCAGTGAGGGCGGTGTTTGAACTGAGCGTGATGCTGCGTGAGGCATTGGTGTCGCCATCGCTCCATCGGTTGAACTGGTAACCTTCGGCAGGCGAGGCACTAATCTCCACCGACTGACCCGCAGGGTAGCGACCTGCACCGGTCACCGT
>NZ_NPJB01000026.1:0-3403 GCF_002251345.1 Prevotella sp. P4-119
ACCTCTTCGACAGACCGATTCTACCTTTTTACAACAAAGGTACGAAACTGTCTTTAGCAATCATAGTTTTACCTTGATTATTTAACATTTATGCGACTGCGTCGCATTCTTCTGCAAACTTAGAGTGATTTCCGTGTGATAAAAAGTTACCGGAGCGCCTCCAGATAACTGGCGAGTCGTTCCGTCACAACAGTAGCAAGCGCCACTTTACCATCTTGATCAATCACGACAATAGAAGGAATCCACTTCACACCATAAGCCTTAGAGATTTCGGTATCATGAAACTTCTTCAACTCCGACACCTGAGGATACGTAATGCCGTATTTCTCGCACGCTGCACGCCACGCCTCAACATTGGTATCCATCGACACACCGACAAAAGCAACACCCTTGTCGCTATATTTCTTATAGAGTTCTACAACGGCAGGAGCTTCCTTTCTACAGTCGGGACACCATGATGCCCAGAAGTCGAGCACTACCACACGACCCTTCAGTTCCGACAGGGAGAACGGTTTTCCATCGATGGTCTGCATCGTGAAATCGGGTGCCACACTACCCACCTTCACCAATTCTGTGGCATACTTGGCATCGAGGTCTCCCTCTTCTGCCTGTTGTGCTTGTACCGAAGCGGTCATCATCACCATCACCGCCAATAATAATTGTTTCATTGTCTTCATATCTTTATCTATAATATTGTTTTCACTGATCACTATACGCCACCGAATACACATAGCGCTGGCCGGCGCTAACCACGGTATCTACCCTGCCCGCACCATCGAGCACAGATTTCATATCGCTGCGGATGCCTTCGCCCGAACGCTTCTGCACCGCCTCTTTCATCGTCCACAGGCGCACAAACTCCAGTTCAGGATTGGCTGATTGTCCGATCTGCAGCAGCTCGTCATCACTCATGGTGTGGCGCACCAATGCCTCACGATAGCCGCGCATCGACTCGATATCGACGCCCACAGGATGGGAATCGATCACACAGATGGCTGCCTCACGACAATGACTCATATTGAAACAGATGTCTGGATGACCCACGATAAACGGTTTGCCGTGTTCGCCATAAGAGAACACGGGCGGCTCCATGATGCCAAACTCCCGTTGCAGTCCCTCGCACAACAGCAGATAGGCTGCCACACAAGTGCGACGTCCAAGGTCGTGCTTGAAAGCTAAAGCCTGTTGGCGGCGCTGTTCCGACAGGAGTGACAGGGCGTGCTCCACATCGAGTTGGTCTAAATGGTCGTTGAGATATATCATGGGGCTGTTTCTTGAGGGTTTTGATGCGTATTGTCGGTCTGCGTCTTGGGCCAGTTGACTAAATAGAGGCGCTCCGACGCACGGGTAAAGGCGGTATAGAGCCAGTGGATATAATCGGGAGTGAGCATCTCATCGGTCATATATCCCTGATCCACATAGATATGTGCCCACTGTCCTCCCTGTGCCTTATGGCAGGTGGCGGCATAGGCAAACTTCACCTGTAGCGCATTATAATAAGGGTCTTGCTTGAGCTGCTTGAAGCGTTCCTGCTTGGTGGGAATGTCGGCATAGTCTGCCATCACCTGTTGGAAGAGTTGTTCCTGTTGGTCGCGGGTCAGTGCGGGAGCTTCTGATGTCAGCGTGTCGAGCAGTATGGTGGCTGTCACTTCGGCA
This sequence comes from Prevotella sp. P4-119, assembly GCF_002251345.1. NCBI lineage: Bacteria > Pseudomonadati > Bacteroidota > Bacteroidia > Bacteroidales > Prevotellaceae > Prevotella > Prevotella sp. P4-119. The sequence continues at coordinate 1,657 of NZ_NPJB01000026.1, forward strand.
TCGTCATAATCGGGGAATGCCAACGTCACATCGGCAAAGCGAAAGCCATAGAGCTTTCGGATGTTGCGCACACGACGCACCTCTGCCCTGTCGCCATTGGCAATAAAGGTTTCGCTGGCATCGGTAGCCTGTCCGGTGGTGGGCAGTTTCCAGTAATAATTGTTTTTCACAATCATCAACTGGTCGCCAGTGGTCAGTTCATCCTCCCGTCCGAGCACCATATTGCGAATGCCTTGGTTGTAGATATTGGCACGCTTGTTGGATCGGGTGATGACCATGGTCTCGTCGAGTCCTACCTCCGAATAGCTTCCTGCCAATGTTTCTATGAGTTCGTCGCCCATCACCAAACGGATATCGTCAAAGCCTTCGAAGCGTACCTTCGGCAACGATACGTCGCCATATTCCTCCATGGCATCAAACATCCGACGGATGGTAGTGGCATTGTAGAGGATGCCTGAATCCTGACTCTGTCGCAACACTTCGTTGAGATCACACTCGCTGACATGCAGTCCGTAGCCTCGCAGGATATCGCCCACCAGTGCAGGACTCTCGTCTTCGCCCACTGGTGGCAACTGGGCGCGGTCGCCGATGAGCATCAACCGACAGTTGCGCCCGTTATAGACGAAGCGAATCAAGTCGTCCAACAGTTGACCTTGTGCAAAGGGTGTATCGCCATAGGTCGATGCGTTGGCTATCATCGAAGCCTCATCCACGATGAACAGCGTATCTTGTGTGTTATTGTAATTGAGGCAGAATGCCCCTTCCAACGACTGTTGCCGATAGATGCGACGATGGATGGTATAGGCTGAATGGCCCGAATAGAGCGAGAAGACCTTGGCGGCACGTCCTGTTGGAGCAAGCAACACCATCCGCTGTTGCAGTTCTGCCATGGTCTTCACAATGGCTGCGGCAAGAGTGGTCTTACCTGTTCCTGCCGAACCGCGCAACACCATGACAGCCTCTTCACGACGGTTGGTCATGAAGGAAGCAAACTGCCCTATGGCTTGCTCTTGTTCGGCGGTTGGCACATGACAGAAGTTATGTCTGATGCGGTAAATCAGTTCGTCGATTATCATACGGTGGTCAAAGTTACGAAATATTGCAGAAATAGAAAAGCATTTTGGGATGATTAACGTTGATGACTGTGATTTTTCCTTGCATCACGCGGTGTACAAGTTAAATTCCTATAAAAAATTCATTCTGTATGCTGTAGATACGTAGAATTCATATAATTTTGCATCAGAGAAGCCAAAGGGGACATTTTTTGTCTCTATTATGTTATAGATTACAAGATATGCAGCCAGATAGTTTGCAAAATTGGATAGAAGTGCAGATGATGCACGGCCGTTACATCTTCACTAAAGCATTGTATCGAGTGTATTTTAGTAAGGATTTTAGTTAAATATTATATTTGGTGTTGCCTGTCGGCAAGAAATCTTGGAGGAAATCTTTATGTAAAATCTAAGGACCTAAACGGTCCAGAAATCTATTTAAGATTGCTATCTCCCTAAAATATTTCTTGCGAAGCAACATCTTAAAAAAAGATTTCCTCCAAAGATTTCTTGCCGTAGGCAACCAAACCAATCCAATAATCCGCACCTTTGATGTCAACCATCCAAGTGAAATGCACCCCTAAAGTTAGACATAAAGCTTTTAGAGGTACATTATGAGTAGTTTTCATTCATTAAAAGAAAGATTAGAAACAGTATTAAAGGTAAAGTCTGGCGTACCCATCGTGCAGAAACGA
>NZ_NPJB01000027.1:0-49628 GCF_002251345.1 Prevotella sp. P4-119
AGGCCAACTGCAGGGATATGTTGAAGCGATGATGCGTTTCGCGCGAAAGCATGATGAAGTGGAGCTGCAGAAGCTCGTGGAATGGCAAAGAAACATGAAGTCGAAAGGTGCCAACAAGGAGAAACCTGTGCGCCCTGATGTGGCTTTTTGGTTTCCGCCTGCCGATTCGCACATCCGTGGTTGAGTGGCGAGGCGCAACAGTTTCTGTTTGGCGAACGGAAGATGTGTGTTTCGTGTATAATAAGATAATTTTGTAAGAAATTTGATAAAATATCCTCGAATCGCAGGAAACGTATAGAAACGTATGATTGATTTTTGGGGATGTTGTATCTTTGCAACAGAAACAAAAAAGGCTGGCAGAAGCCGAATGCATCTCGGAGGCGCCCCGAATGTAGCAGGTGACAACAGCTAAGTAGTAACTTTAATGATCTTATACCATGAGTAACACAAAAAACAAAGAAACGCTCAAGACTGTACTCCAGTTTATCGTAAGCGTGATCACAGCACTCCTCGCCACACTCGGCGTTCAGAGTTGCGTCGGCATCTGACAAATTAGTTATTAACCTTAAAAAAACACAATTATTATGGCTACAATTCAAGCAATCGACATCATCAAGGGTATCAGTGGTAAGTATGGTAACAAGTCTAACGACTACTTCGCCACTAACAAGTCTAGTAACAAAATCCATCTCGCCAAACTCGCCAACCCATACAAGGGTCCTGCTACCGAGAAGCAGAAGCTGCAGCGCGAGAAGTTCGCCAAGCAGCAGGCTGCCAGCAGCGCATGGCTTAAGGCTAACCGCCCGAACGAGAAGAACGGCATCAAGGGTACTCCCATCTACCAGTATGCCCTGAAGCTGAAACGCACCTTCGCCTTCTCTAACGTCAACCAGGTGTTGTTTAAGTACATGGACAAGGAGTTTAACATCAAGTTGCCTGACTCCATCGATGCACCTAAGGCGGACGGCGAGGATACCGGTTCTACTACCAATCCTGGCAGCGGTGACCAGGGTACTGAGCAGAAGCCCGGTGGAAGCGACCAGGGTACAGAACAGCTTGGTGGCGGAGGTCTGGAGGGTTAGTCTTCCGTTTTCCTCTTAACCATCATTCCTTCATCGTCACAGCGCTCCTTGTTGTCAAGGGGCGCTGTATTCTTTATCCACGGAGCACACAGATGACACAGATTTTATTTGGCCGTGTCTTCCGTGGATAATTTCCGTGTGACATTAAACTTTACTTACTTTAGAGTTTGCAGAATATGGTCTAACTCATCGAGCTCTTCTTCTTTAGTTGCCCAACTCGTTACGAAACGGCAGATGATTTCGGTATCGCTCTTTCTTTCCCATATCTCGAAGGCTACTTTCTTGGAAAGGGCATCATAGAGGGTGGGTGAGAGGATGACAAACTGCTGATTGGTGGGGGAATCATAGGCTATGGCGATGCCGTGTTTCTGGAAAATGCTGCGGAGGCAAGTTGCCATGGTCATGGCGTGGCGCGATACCTTGAAATAGAGTTGGTCGGTAAAGAGCGTGTCAAACTGGATGCCTAACATTCTGCCTTTGGCAAGTAAGGCTCCATGACGCTTTACATTAGTGAAGAAGTATTTCGGTGCCTTCATTCCTGAGAAAACAACGGCTTCGCCCATCATGGCGCCCACTTTAGTGCCGCCGATATAGAAGACATCACAATGGCTGGCAAGGAATGGCAAGTCGTAGTCGCAGGCTTCTGATACCAGACCATATCCCAGTCGTGCTCCATCGATGAAGAGGCGGAGGTCGTATTTCTGACAGGTTGCATAGATCGCAGTCAGTTCTTCCTTGGTATATACCATTCCAAACTCTGTTGGCATCGAGATATAAACCATGCCAGGCTGTACCATGTGAGGATGCGTTTCGTCTGCAAGAAATGTATCCATATAGGCTGACAGGGTATTGGCAGACAATTTGCTATTCTCTCCCGGCAGCGTAATGACCTTATGACCAAAGGCTTCTACTGCCCCCGACTCGTGTACCTCAATATGGGCTGTATCTACCCCTATCACTCCTTCGCATCCCATGAGAACAGCATCAATAACGGTGGTATTGGTCTGTGTACCGCCTACAAGAAAGAACACATCGGCATTCTTATTGTCGATGGCTTTACGGATCTTCTCTTTTGCTGCTTCTGAGTATGGATCAAAACCATATCCAGAGGTTTTCTCTTTGTTGGTAGTGCCTAAAGCGTCCAGTATCTCTGGCAACATACCATTGTTGTAATCACTTTCGAATGAAATCATAGTTTTTTATCTTTTTGCGTTTTACTATATTAATATTTTTTATGTCGCACGGATTGCACGGAAAGATTTTTTTGGGGTTGCTTCGCAAGATGTTTTGGAGTAGCGAAGACAGAGTGAGAGCGCGCTTTCACTATGCTGAGTCACGACAAAACAAACCATAGGTAAATCTTTGGAGGAAATCTTTAATGAAATATGCCTTTGGCCAGAAATAATAATCTTTAACTAGAATCTCTAAACCATAACCCATAACCCATAACCTGTAACCTATAACCTAAACGCTCTGTGTGTTCCGTGGATAATTTCGGTGCGACTTTATTCACTCATGATGGTAGGGTTCTCCCTTGATAATGGTACATGCACGATAAATCTGTTCGGTGAAGGTCATGCGTATCATCTGATGAGAGAAGGTCATCATCGACAGGCTGATCTGATGGTTGGCTCGCTGATAGACAGCGGGGGAGAAACCATAAGGGCCTCCGATGATGAAAACCAAGCGACGCGCTGTGGCACGCTTTTGTTCCAGCCATGCTGCAAATTCGATGCTTCGCATCTGCTTGCCGTGTTCATCAAGCAAGACAACGGTGTCTGACGGTTGTAACTGGCGGAGGATGAGTTCGCCTTCGGCCTGTTTCTGCTGCGCCTCACTCAACCCTTTCGTGTTTTTCAGTTCGGGGATGGTTACTATCTCAAAGGGCATGTAGTGGCCGATGCGTCCCACATAATCGTCTATAATGGTAACAAAATGCTTGTTGACGGTTTTGCCTACTTGCAGGAGTACAGTCTTCATGTGGTTCTATGATTTTCGGGGGTATATTATCTTGATGAATGGAAACCTTCAAGATTCGCATAGCGATGGTTCATCATTCTGCGATAGATGGACTTCATCCATATTGGCATGGCGAGCGTGAAAGCCAGTCCGATGATGGTGAGAATGGTGTATGCTGTGACATCTCCGAATAATGCGCTCAACAGGCTGACCAGAATGATGGGCACGAAGAACACGACGAGTTCTATGAATATCTGGAGCTTGTTTTCCATCTGATTGCGTCCTGTGATCTTCTCATTCAGCGGAAGTGTCTGTCTGTTCCATATTGCCATGTGAAACAGCAAGCAGTATTCCGGACCGATAGTGATGAAGATGTATGCCAATATCATCATCAAAGAGAATTTCCCTGAGATGATGGCAGGAAGCAGCAACAGAAACGGGATGAGAACGATGGCGCTATAGAAATAGTATTTCGCGCGTAAAAGTGTGAGGATGTTCTCCCGATAGACCATGAGCAGGTCGATATAGTTTCCCTCCGGTCCCATGACCTTGATGAGGTTTACTGCTCCGAAGAACACAAAGCAATACAGGCACCAGATGTTGAGCATAGTAGGTGAATCGTATATATCGGTATAGGCGATAAGCAGCGACAGCATGACGATGATGCAAATGCCCTGGATGAAACGTCCGCGAATGGCTTTATTGCGCATGGTGCTCTTAATCTCCAGTTTGAGATATTCTCCCATCTGTCCAAAGCGGTTGAGCAGGTTGAATTCTGACACGTGCTTGAGTTTGGTCTTCTCTTGTTTGGATATCTCATCATAGATAAAGTGCATCTGCAACCATCTGTTGAGTGAGAACAGCAAAACAAGCAATCCTGCCCACAACAATACCGACATCCAGGAAAATCCGTAGTCGCAGAGGAAGTCCATGATATGATCCACAGATTTATCTATCTCTTTGTCGCTCATCAGCAGGAAGGGGAGTATGCAACAGCCATAGAACAGGGCGGGTAATATCCAGTAGTACACCTTCTGATTGACGAGTGTACGTACCAGGAGATACCATTGGCTGTTGACCACCACCATCATCAGCAGCAACAGCGTCATGCCGACAGCGGCTATGAATGGTGTTCCTCCACATATATTAATAAAGAAATAGGGGATGAAAAGTGTGAGATAGATAAGGGTGCTGCTGGAAAACAGCTGGTCAATAAGAAAACAGTCGATGGCACGGTAGCGACTGAAGGGCATGAGCAGGTAGGGCTTGACGAGCATGAGTGGTGTCTGCTGTGCCAGAAAGCGCGAACCGAAATCCAGTATTAAGAAAAGGGGCATGAGCAACAGGATGAACGCCGGCTCATGACTTTTTGCCGAAGCCCATCCGAGAAATGTTCCAATTCCTATCATATAGATTGCCATGAAACCCAAAAAGATATATCCGAAGAGTTTGCCATATTGGTTTGCTTCGAACATGACACTACGCTTCGCACTTAACTTATTGTTTCTGCGCAGCAGAAGATAGAGTTTGAAAAAGGATATCATCGTAAATCTATAATTTCGGCATTAGGACAAACTTTCTTGTTGAAGCGAAACAGTCCATCGGAGAGGTTGGCACGCTTGAAACCGCTGATATTTACCGTGGTCCATTTTCTGTTTTGCATCATGCGCACCTGTGAGGGTACGTAGCTTTGGCGCGAGATGGTGACAACCATTTCTCGGATGGCATTACGTTGCGATTTCATGGTAACGATATAATGCTGTCCCTTGGTCTGCAGGGAGAGGGTGTAGCCCCGGCGATAGAGATAGATAAAGCCATAGGGGTTGATGGCTTGCAGTTCGCTGGCGGTAGGGGTGTTGATGTTTACCTCGTCGTTTTGAGGAACATAGGTCCATTGGGTCTTGCCGTCAAACCATACGATTCCTGCCGATGTCTTGGCATAAAACTTACGACCTTTTACCGAGATGGTACCGCTGGCACCGGTGTTCTGCGCTCCACGGATGGTAAAAGCGGCTGTAACGCCTCCTTTGTTAGACAATACCTGGGCAGTCTTGTCGAGAACACTCTTGGCGCTCTGTGCTGCCGCAGTAGTAAAGACGGTGGCCAAAAGGCCTATAATCCATAATCTGATTTTCATCATGATGATCTGTTTTTAGATATACTGTTTATGTTGTGATATGCGATAATGGAGATTTGAATATCAATGGCGCAACTGGTTTAAAATGTTTTCCAGACTTACCTCATCCTGAATGAGCACCTCGCGTGGCTTACTGCCCTGGGCAGCACCGACCACTCCTGCACGTTCGAGCTGATCCATCAGTCTGCCTGCACGGTTGTAGCCAATGGCAAATTTACGCTGGATAAGACTGGTGCTTCCGCTTTGATTCATGACAATGAGTCGTGCAGCGTCCTCAAACATCGGGTCGAGGTGTGACATATCGACATCAGCTGCTTCACCAAGGTCACCGTCGGCAGTATCAGGCTCAGGCAGTTCGAAGGCTGACGTATAGCCCTGTTGCTGCGAGATGAAAGTGTTGATGCGCTCCACTTCCGGAGTATCAACAAAGGCACATTGTACGCGCACAGGTTCTCCGCCGTTGAGGTAAAGGAGGTCGCCTCGTCCTATGAGCTGTTGGGCTCCCGGACGGTCGAGAATGGTGCGTGAGTCAATCATGGCACCGACACGGAATGCTATGCGGCTTGGGAAGTTGGCCTTGATGGTACCGGTGATGATATTCGTAGTAGGACGCTGGGTGGCGATAATCATGTGGATACCCACGGCACGTGCCAACTGAGCGATACGTGCGATGGGGAGTTCCACCTCCTTGCCTGCTGTCATGATGAGGTCGCCAAACTCGTCGATAACGACCACGATATAGGGCAGGAAGCGATGGCCGTTCTCTGGGTTCAACTGGCGACTGATGAATTTCTTATTATATTCCTTGATATTACGTGCCTGTGCTATTTTCAACAGGTCGTAACGGGTATCCATCTCTTTACACAGCGAGTTGAGCGTGCGTACCACCTTGGTAACATCGGTAATGATGGGGTCGGCATTATCGTCGGGAACCTTGGCAAGGAAGTGTTTCTCGATAGATGAATAGACGCTAAATTCCACCTTTTTCGGGTCAACAAGTACAATCTTTAATTCCGACGGGTGCTTCTTGTAAAGCAACGAGGTGATGATGGCATTAAGACCTACAGACTTACCTTGTCCTGTTGCACCAGCCACCAGAAGGTGAGGCGCCTTTGCCAGGTCGAACATAAAGACCTCGTTGGTGATGGTCTTACCCAACGCACAAGGCAGTTCCATGGTTGTTTCCTGGAACTTCTTGGAATTGAGAATAGACTCCATCGACACGATATTGGGTTTGGCATTAGGAACCTCAATACCGATGGTGCCCTTGCCGGGAATCGGTGCGATGATACGAATGCCGAGTGCTGACAAAGACAATGCAATATCATCTTCCAGATTGCGGATGCGCGAGATGCGCACACCAGGCGCAGGCGTAATTTCATAGAGGGTGATGGTAGGACCAACGGTAGCTTTGATGCTGCTAATCTCCACTCCGAAATTGCGGAGCACATCGACGATGCGTTTTTTATTGGCATTCTGTTCCACCATGTCAATATATGGTTTGCCGTCATCGTCGTATTTCTTCAACAGGTCGAGCGTGGGGTAGTGGTAGTTTTCCAAATCGAGCTTGGGGTCATAAGGCGTAGAAAGACTGCCATTCTCACCTGCCAAATTCTTACCTGTGGCTTTTTCCTCTTTTTCACCAGTATCAACGGTCATTTCCACGGCACTATCGTCAGCAACAGGTTCTGTTGACAAGCCTTTATTGCCTGGTGTTTCAGACCGTTGTAACGTGGGAATAGGTTCCGTCTGTGGGTCGTTCACTTGGTCGAACTCCACAATCTGTGCATCGGGATCGTCAAACACTTCAGGGTCTTCCACCGTCTCCAAGGTAGATGTGTCCGCCTCCGGCTCACCTTTACCCACTTGAATCTCCATGTGGATCTTCTTGGCATAGCGTAAAGGATTGAAAATCTTGCGGATAATAATAATGGTTTCGGCACTCAGATACGTCAGAAACGCAATAGCCAGGATGATGAGCAATAGCGTTAAGCCCGGTGTGCCAACCAGTCCTTCTACCACATCGCAAGCAGTCTGTCCGTAATCGCCTCCGGGATTGTAGTGCATATCGACGAACAGCGGCGATAGGAATTTAGCCAACGTGAGTGACGACCATAGCATGATGAGGGTCAGACACATGAACCATTTCAACAGGTTGACTTTATAGGTCAGCAACATGCGGATGCCCGCAAGGAGGAGAAAAAACGGAATGAGGAAGGCAGGGAGACCAAAACATTTCTTGATAAAGAACCAAGAAACCTTCGCGCCCAACGAACCGCAACTGTTGGTAAACTCACCATTGAGATTGAGAATCTCACCGGCACGTGGATTCTCCAATATGCTTTGGTCGGCAGCTCCCGTGCCGAAATAGGAAATGAAAGCGAAGGCCATAAATCCTGCAATGGCAATCAATAACAAGCCTAAAAAGGGGAGAATGCGATCGCTAAAGTGTATTTTATCGAGGCCAAAAGTCTCTCTTACTGATGGTGTCTTGGGTTCTTTCTTTTTTCTTGCCATAATATATGATGGTGGTATGTTTTAATCATTTAATATGCAAAAGTAATGGAAAATTGTCAGAAATCAACATTTTATCGTGTTTTTTTTGTATTTTTGCACACCGAAAACAAATGATAGATGAAAAAGACCATTTATAGTAAATACGACAAGAAGTTGATACCCAGCCTGCCACGTGTACTTTTCGAGGGAAAAATCGAGGTTGTAGTCAGCGAGACCGAGGCAGAAAAAGCGGTCGATTACCTGCTCAGCCAACCCATTATCGGACTGGATACAGAGACAAGACCCTCATTTAAGAAAGGACATACCTATACGGTATCGCTACTTCAAGTGGCAAGCCACGATATCTGCTTTCTCTTGCGTCTCAACTACCTCAAATTTTCTCCATCCATCAAGCGTTTGCTGGAAGATACTACAGTACCCAAGATAGGGTTGTCGCTCCACGACGACGTGAAGATGCTCCATAAGATTGGCGATTTTGAACCAGGACATTTCATCGACCTTCAGGATAGAGTCAAAGAAGTCGGCGTGGAAGACATGAGTCTGCAGAAGATCTATGCCAACTTCTTCGGCATGCGCATCAGCAAACGAGAAAGACTCACCAACTGGGAGGCTGACATCCTGACGGAAAAACAAAAACGCTACGCAGCAACAGATGCTTGGTCGTGCATCCTGCTCTATGAAGAACTCATCAGACTGGAGCAGACCGGCGATTATGAACTCATAAAAACAGACGACGAACATGTATCCACAGATCATACTGAAGAAAGGTAAGGAGGAGAGTCTGAAAAGATTCCACCCCTGGGTGTTTTCGGGAGCTATACAGGCTATCGAAGAAGGAATAGAGGAGGGCGATACCGTTTGCCTCGTAAATAGAAATGGCGACTTCATTGCCGTGGGCCACTACCAAGAGGGGTCTATCGCCGTTCGTGTGCTCACCTTCGAGGATCGGGAAATTGACGACGATTTCTGGCATTCACGAATCTCATCTGCGCTGAAAATGCGTCAATCCATCGGCATTGCCGACTCGCCATCGAACAATACCTACCGACTGGTACACGGAGAGGGCGACAATCTGCCCGGACTTATTATAGATGTGTATGGCGATACTGCCGTGATGCAAGCCCATTCCATCGGCATGCACAAGGTCAGAAAGGAGATTGCCAAGGCACTCGTCGATGTGATGGAATCGCGCATTTCCAATGTGTATTACAAGAGCGAAACAACCTTGCCGTTTATGGACGCAACAGACATGAACGGATTCATTTACGGAGGAAGCGACAATAACGTGGCGTTGGAAAACGGACTCAAATTCCGAGTTGACTGGCTGAAAGGACAGAAAACCGGATTCTTTGTGGATCAACGCGAAAACAGATCACTCCTGGAGAAATATGCAGCAGGGAAGCGTGTGCTCAATATGTTCTGCTACACCGGCGGATTCTCTTTCTATGCGATGCGCGGAGGTGCACAACTGGTACACTCTGTTGACAGTTCGGCAAAAGCCATCGACCTGACCAGAGAGAACGTATCGCTCAATTTCCCTGGCGACCAGCGCCATGAGGCCTTTTGTGAAGATGCCTTCAAATACCTGGAGAAAGCAGGCGACAACTATAATCTGATTATCCTCGACCCGCCAGCCTTTGCGAAGCACAGAGGGGCGCTGCATAATGCGCTGAAGGGCTACACCCGTCTGAATCAGAAAGCATTTGAAAAAATAGAAAGGGGAGGTATCCTCTTTACCTTCTCTTGTTCACAGGTGGTTACGAAAGACCATTTCAGAAATGCTGTGTTTACTGCTGCTGCATTAGCAAAAAGAAATGTGAGAATACTCCATCAGCTCCATCAGCCTGCCGATCATCCTATCAATATTTATCATCCGGAAGGAGAGTACCTCAAAGGACTCGTCCTTTACGTGGAATAAAATAACATGTAATAACAGGAGGACATCGAATGGTGGAGAAAGTCAAGGCCTTCATGAGTCAGCATCAGCTGCTTGACGACAGGGAAATGTATCTTGTTGCGTTAAGCGGTGGGGCTGATAGTGTGGCATTGCTACTCGTTCTTCACGAGATGAAGATCAATATCCATGCCGTCCATTGCAATTTCCACCTGAGAGGGGAAGAATCGGATAGGGACGAAGCGTTCTGCGAATCCCTTTGTCACAAGCTCGACATTCCCTTTCATCGCATCCATTTTGATACGCAGACCTACGCAGAACTGCATCACATGAGTATCGAACTGGCTGCGCGTGAGTTGCGATACGGCTATTTTGAACAGCTCAGAATGGATATCGGCGCGAAGGGGGTGTGCGTGGCTCATCATCGTGACGATTCGGTAGAAACCATTCTCATGAATCTGGCAAGAGGTACGGGCATACATGGCCTTACAGGTATCAGTCCACGACAAGGGAATGTGTTAAGACCCCTGTTGGGAGTGACAAGGGCAGAGATTGAACAGTTTTTGGCAGACCGTCAGCAGCCCTTTGTTACCGATTCCACCAATCTTGAGGATGACGCTACACGCAATAAGGTGAGACATCATATCGTACCCCTGTTGAAGCAAATCAATCCGAAGGCTGCCGAAAACATTCTCCTCATGGCAGAAAGAATGGCAGGAGCAGAACAGGTGATGGAAAGACTGTTGAAGCCCTTGAGAAACCAGACGGAATATACCAAACAGGAAATTCTGGAGGATGTGGGAAATGACTACCTGTTGTATGAACTCTTGCGGGATAAAGGCTTTAATGCCCGACAATGTACGCAAATTTTCAATAGCATGATGGCGGATGGTACCGGTCGTGCTTTCATGTCGAAAGACTATGAATTGGTCATCGACCGAGATCGGATTGTTATGGAAAAGCAAAAGCCTGCTTTTCGGCAGATCACAATTCCAGAACCAGGAGTCTATGTCATGCAGCATAACGAAAAACTCCGAGTCGGGATGGCAGATAAACCCCGTGACTTCAAGGTTTCCAAAGCGTCACACAAGATTACCGTTGATGCCGACAAGATACGCTTTCCTCTTGTCGTCAGACTGGTACAACAAGGAGATGTGATGATTCCTTTTGGCATGAAGGGACATAAGTTGTTGAGTGATCTGATGACCGACTGCAAGATGACACTTTTGGACAAGCGCCGCCAGCGTGTGGTAGTGGATGCTTCGGGTGTCGTGGTTTGGCTCATGGGAAAACGTTGTGACAATCGTGTGGCTGTTGATGATACTACCCAACGGATACTCACCATTGAGATTGATTTGGAAGCATAACCTCCCATAGAAATCGCTATCAGAATATCAAAAGAGATCATACAAATATTCAATTCATCAATCATTTCATTATGGACAAACTACCGAAAGACCCCGCAATTCTAGTATCAAGCATCAACATGTTTCTGCGTGATGAAGAGTTTGACTCTTTGGAAGCCCTTTGCTATTGTTACAATCAAGAGCCACAGGCGTTGAAAGACTATCTCTACGCCCATGGATTCGTCTATTCTGAGGAACAACATCAGTTTCGACCCAAAGGCTATGAAAACAATACCGACCTTTGACCGCTCTAACGAATACTATGACGATGAATATTCCTCATGATGCTATAGAAACAACCTACAGCTTCTTTCACCAAAAGCAACGAATCTATCAATTTTCTACCCTGTCGTGGCAGAAAGACGATATTGAAATGGCTATTTCTGATTATGTAGAATCGATGAATGAAGATCTTTATGCCACATTGGCAAAAGGTAAACCCGACTTCTTGCGCGACCATAGGCGTTTTGCCGAAGAACTCCTGGATGCGGTAGAACAGTTGGAACAACTGCTTTAACCGCTTGAAAAAGAATACGGAAAGAGACACGTTAACAATATAGGATGGTAATCCATCAATCGCCCTGATGAAGATTATTCATGTGGATATGGATCAGTTTTTTGCTGCTGTAGAACAGCAAGACAATCCAAAACTAAAAGGCAAACCTATTGCAGTAGGACATGATGCCGAACGTGGTGTGGTGTCAACAGCAAGCTACGAAGCCAGACGCTTTGGAGTACATTCGGCACAGTCTATTCAGTTGGCCAAACGGCTATGTCCAGAACTCATCATCGTAGAGCCCCATTTCCAACGATACAAAGAAGTATCGGCACATTTGCACGAGATATTCCACGAATATACCGACCTCATAGAACCCATATCCCTCGACGAAGCCTTTCTCGATGTAACAGAAAACAAGAAAGGCATTGAACTGGCGGTGGATATTGCAAAAGAAATCAAACAGCGCATCTATCAGACAACGGGACTTACCGCATCGGCAGGTGTGAGCTACTGTAAGTTTATAGCGAAGATAGCCTCTGACTGGCGTAAGCCCGACGGTCTGACGGTCATTCATCCCGACAGGGCATTAGACTTTATTTCCCGACTCAAAGTGGATAGGATATGGGGCGTGGGGCCAAAGACTGCAGAGAAAATGCACCACATGGGTATCTTCACCGGATTAGATCTGCGCAACACGCCCCTTAACCAACTCACGGAAGAATTTGGCAAGATGGGACAGGTGTTTTACGAATTCTCACGAGGCATAGACTCACGTCCCGTGATCAGCGAATGGGAGCGTAAGAGTGTGAGTTGTGAACAAACCTTTGACAATAACATCAGCGACAATTCCGCCGTTACCATTCAACTCTACCACATGGTACTGAATTTGGTTGGGCGGATAGAGAAAAACAATTTTGAGGGGCGTACGCTAACGCTGAAGGTCAAGTTTCAGGACTTTCAGCAAATCACCCGCAGCATTACCGTTGACCGTGTTCTCCGTTGCAAAGACGATATCCTTCCTTTAGCCAAACAGTTGATCCGTCAGGTTGAGTTTCATTCACATCCCATCCGACTGTTGGGCTTGGGTGTCTCTAACCATAAGCGTGTTAACCCGTCAGAACCTGCTAAATATATAGAACTGGAACTGGAGTTTGAACCCTGGCCAGACGAATGACTCACAGAGTTACTTCATGGTATTATTGCGAAGAAACTCCTGATACTGCAGACCATAGCCATTGAAAACATTGATGTCAACAGGACCGTGGATGCCTGCAACACGGCCTTCAGGACTGAGTTGCCAGAATACCAGATGTACGTCAGGCTTGTACTCGCCATAACGGGCAATCCATACCTGATAACGCTGCTTGATATCAGGAGCCTTGGACAGATAGCGGTTGACGAACATCTGGCTGACGTAGAGTATGGGGCGGTGTCCTGTGGAACGCTCAACAATATTGCACCAGGTACGAATATGCTTGAATAACTGTTCTGCACCACCAATAGCGGCAATCTGAGCATGAGAGGGTTCGACATCGAGAACAGGCGGAAAGTCGCCTCGGCGAAATTGTGCATATCGCAGAAAATGGCGTGCTTGTCTTTCTGCTGAGGTTTTGAGTGACATGAAATGGTATGCTCCTACACGTATGCCCTGACGTCGTGCCTGTTGACAGTCAGCAGCATAATAGCGATTGCGGATGGAAATGCCTTCAGTAGCTTTGATATAAACAAAGGAAATGGGGAAATCAGGACGCCCCATGACATGTTTATTGTGTTTCGAACCGAGTGAAGTGATGCGAACTTGACGCCAGTTGATTGTAAACCGTTTACGTCCTTTCTCATGCTGGTGGCGAGAGATGTCGATGCCATAGATGCGTTCTGAGGTGTATTTGATTTTTTCCCCAAGGAATCTTCCCTTTCGCCATTCGCCAGCTTTTATGCCATGCGAAGAGGATTCAAATCCCCATCCTTCGGGACGGTCATTCACCCACATGCCGGTGTAACTGCTTCCATCTTGTCGTACGATACTTCCTTGTCCGGAAGCCAGTCCCAAAGTGTCCATCTGTCCATCATAACAGCCTTCGTCATCGTAACGTCGTGCTACCACGATGGTATCGTTATCCCACAGACCACAAACAATACGTCCCTGAGGATCCCGCCAGACAGCAGGACCGTTGAGCAGACCGAAATGGAATCTTCCTGCCTTCCAATAGCCACCATTGATGCGTACCGCTATCAAGGGGCGCTTTGTTTCAGGAATATAGCGTCTGCCTATGATACGACGTGTGGAATCAGTCTGCAGCAGACTCTTCAGTCGAATTTGTTCTTGTTGCAGTTGGTTGTCGTGTTGTGCTATCAAATCAAATCCCTCGTCGGTCACATTATGTACAGCAAAATAATCGTCCATAGCCTCTCTCTCTTTCCGAATCTGATCAAGCCTATGGTGAAGTGAGTCATCAGATGGTCTGCCAGCCATGATAATTTCCCATTTAGGCCCAATACCCATATTGCGGTTATTCAACCAATCGCGGTAATACCGCCAACCAATAGCAATAGCTGTTCCTACTACCAGTAGGCAGACGACAAGATCTATCCGACGTTTAGTACACATTTTTAAACCTCCTGAACAATAATCTTTTGACTATTCTTTATTAGAATCTTCTTTAGACTTCAGATCCAGCCAGTAGTCGATGATTTGACGGGCAATGGAGAGCTTCTCTGGAATTTGTGGTAAGTGGTGACGATTGAACCACGCGCCACGTGAGAGTTCTGATCGCTGCAGCTGAATGTCTCCGTTGTCATATTCTGCAAGAAACCCAACCATCAGTCCGCAAGGGTAGGGCCAAGGCTGTGAACCGTAATAGTGCAGGTTTTTGATGGTCAGTCCGGTCTCTTCCATGACCTCACGGCAAACAGCCTCTTCGAGCGTCTCACCGGTTTCCACGAATCCTGCTACAAGACCGTAGAAATCGCCACGGAAATTCTTGGCATGAACCAAAAGCACCTCATCGCCTCGGCTGACGAGTACGATGACAGCAGTAGCCAGTTGTGGCCACACCTCCTTACCACATTGTGTGCAGCGCTTGGAGATGTCTGTATGGAATTTCATAGGAGCGCCACAAACTCCACAGAATTTGGTATTACTATCCCAATAAAGCAGTTCGTGGCATTTTCCAGCGAGAAGATAGTCGTGACTTGAAAGGTGATAGTAACTCTGTCGAAGTCCACACATTTCATAGCGTGGATTGTCAGTCAGAGGTTGGTCGATACGGTAGGCTTTCGCACCAGCAACATGGAGAATGTTGGTCCAAGGCTTGAGTTCGACAGGAGGTTCGGTAGGAATGCGTAATACATCACCGTCTTTCTCCAAGACAAGGTCTGATTGACAAAATACGAAATATTGTTCCATGGCTTAATCCTCCTTGAAAATAAGACGACGGTCACGTTCGATAGCCGGTTTTGTCCATTCCTCCGGTACGAATCGCCAGTTGTTGAGTGGGAGAGCTTCTACCGTTCCCTGTTTTTCTATCAAAACTCTTTTCATGTGTGAATTGTGGATAGATTGTGATTATAATAGAAAATCGTTATCTCTGTTTCCCTTGATTGATAAGAAACTGTTCTGCGCGTTCAAGGTCGGCAGGGGTGTCAATACCAACGGTTTCAACATCAGTCAATCCGACACGAATGCGGTAGCCGTTTTCCAACCATCTTAACTGTTCGAGACTCTCTGCCAGTTCGAGGGGGGACTGAGGAAGTTGGGTGACTTCTCTGAGCACTTCGCGACGATAGGCATAAAGTCCAAGATGTTTGAGATATGGATAGTGGTTGAGCCACGATTTAGGTTCCTGTCCACGTACGAACGGAATGACAGAACGGCTAAAATACAAGGCGAAGCCCTGTTTGTCGCAAACAATCTTCGGAGAGTTAGGATTTTCCGTAGCTTCCATGGAGTCAAAGCGTTTTCCAAGTGTACCAATTTGCGTTTCCTCACAATCGAAAAGCGACTGTAAGGTTTTGAGCTGTGAAGCATCAACAAACGGTTCGTCGCCCTGAATGTTAATCACGACATCAGCATCTGTGCCTATCTTTTCTGCAGCTTCTTCAATACGGTCGGTACCACTTTTATGGTCAGCTCTTGTCATGATGGCGTGTCCGCCAAAACTTTCTACCACACGAGCGATGCGTTCGTCGTCGGTAGCAACATAAGCCTCGTCGAGCGCCTGTGCTGCCTTTTCATATACATGTTGTATGACTGGGCGTCCACCCAAAAGAGCCAACGGTTTGCCTGGAAACCTTGTAGATGCATATCGGGCTGGGATGATAGCTATGAATTTCATTTTTCTATAGGATTTTTTATTTGTTTTCATTGCAAAGGTACAAAAATATCCTTATGGTGCGTTAATATACGCTAACAAAAATGATAAATACCGATTTTTTTTCATACCTTTGTTCCGATTTATTGCTATTAAAATAGAATCAATGATTATTAGACTGAGATATTTCCTTACGATAACATTAGCGACGGCAGCATTGACACTACCGGCGCAGAAGATAAAAGTCGGTGCGTGTACAACGGCCGACGGTGGCGAATACCAAGGTGAGATGGTTGGCGGAAAGCCAGACGGACGTGGTCGGGCAACCTATAAAAACGGGGACTGGTATGAAGGTCTATACTCCAAAGGCAAACGTCAGGGAAAGGGTACTTATACTTTTTCCGATGGTGAAAAATATGAGGGAGAATGGTTTCAAGATCACCAGCATGGCGTTGGAACGTTCTATTTCCAAAACAATAATAAGTATGTAGGACTCTGGTATATTGACGAACAACAGGGTCATGGTAAGATGTACTACTATAATGGTGACGTCTATGATGGCATGTGGAAACAGGACAAACGCGAAGGAAAAGGTCGTTATACGTTCAAAGACGGCACTTGGTATGAAGGTCTGTGGAAAGACGACATGAAATCAGGAAAAGGTGTTTATCATTGGCCAGACGGCTCGTCTTATGACGGCATGTACGCAAATAATTTACGTGATGGCAAAGGAGTGTTCAGATACTCCAATGGTGACGTTTATGTAGGACAATGGAAAGAAGACACCCCACACGGAAAAGGTATTTATAAATTTCAGAGTGGCGACGTCTATGAAGGTGACTATGTACAGGGCGAACGTACCGGTATGGGCGTCTTCAAATTTGCCAATGGCGACAAATACACAGGAGCCTTTGTGGATGGCGACAAACAAGGCCAGGGCATACTTGTGTGGAAAAACGGGAACGTCTATCAAGGTGAATGGAAAGCCGACAAACCTAATGGATACGGAAAACTGACGATGAAGAACGGCGATGTCTTTGAAGGACAGTTCAAAAACGGAACCATACACGGACAAGGTGTAGCACGTTTTGCAGACGGGTCAAAATTCAAAGGACAGTTTATCAACGGACGAAGAAACGGACCTGCCGTAGAAGAGGATAAAAACGGCAAACGCTTTGAGGGATCCTATGTAGATGACAGACGTGACGGACGTTTTGTAGAAAAGGACGCCAACGGTAATGTTACAGCACAAGGTAACTATACAAGAGGACATCGTGAGGAAGACAAAACAAAATAAGCAACCCTTAAATAAATCAATAGAATTATGATTATCGACGAACTAAAACATCTGAAAGACTATGAGTCGTTGAACCCATTGTTTTCAAAAGTTGTGGAGTTTATCAACCAGCACGACCTCAACACACTTGAGGAAGGCAAACATGAGATAGTGGGTAAAGACCTCTTTGTCAACATCCAGACAGCCAAAGGAAAGACACCCGACGAGGCTGTTATCGAAACCCACAATAAGATGATCGACATACAGATACCGCTCTCTGCTGCTGAAACATACGGATATACTCCCCGTGAAGCACTTCCGGAGGCTGCATATAACGAAGAGAAAGACATTACCAAAATACCCGGACTTGCTGCCGAGAGTTATGTGACAGCTCAGCCCGGATGTTTTGCCATCTTCTTCCCACAGGATGGTCATGCCCCGTGTATTGCAGGTGTAGATGAAATAAAGAAAGCCATTTTTAAAGTTAAAGCCTAATATCATCATGACAACAAATAAAACTACAAAATCCAAAGCCGGAGCAAAGACTGCGGCAAAGAGAACGACACGTAAAAGTGTGAAACAGGAAAACAAGCATATTGGTCTGGTAAAAAATGACTCTTGGCTTGAACCCTACGAGGATGCCATTCGTGGAAGACATGAGCATGCCCTATGGAAAATCGCCCAGTTGACGAGAAACGGGAAAAAGACTCTTTCTGATTTTGCATCAGGACACCTCTATTTCGGACTTCATAAGCTTGCAAAAGGCTGGGTGTTCCGTGAATGGGCACCTAATGCAACAGAAATATACCTCATCGGAGATTTCAACAACTGGCAGGAATCACCCAAATATAAATGCAAACGTATTGAAGGTACAGGAAACTGGGAACTCAAACTCTCGGAAAAGGCCATTAAACATGGAGACCTATATAAAATGAAAGTCAAATGGAATGGTGGAGAGGGTGAACGCATACCAGCATGGTGTCAACGTGTGGTACAAGACGAACAGACCAAGATTTTCTCAGCACAGGTGTGGAACCCTGAACATCCTTATGTCTTTAAGAAAAAGACCTTTAAGCCTGACATTTCACCATTGCTTATCTATGAATGCCACATTGGAATGGGACAAGATGCCGAAAAGGTTGGCTCTTATCGTGAATTTCAGGAAAACGTATTGCCACGTGTTAAGAAAGATGGATATAATGCCATTCAGGTTATGGCCATCCAGGAACATCCCTACTATGGATCCTTTGGATACCATGTATCATCATTCTTTGCACCTTCAAGTCGTTTCGGAACTCCTGACGAATTAAAGGAAATGATTGATACTGCCCATAAAATGGGTATTGCGGTCATCATAGATGTTGTTCATTCGCACGCTGTGAAAAACGAAGTTGAAGGACTCGGAAATCTTGCAGGAGATCCCAATCAATACTTTTATCCTGGTGAACGTCATGAACATCCAGCATGGGACTCTTTGTGTTTTGACTACGGAAAGGATGACGTCTTACACTTCTTACTCTCCAATTGCAAATATTGGCTGGAAGAATACCATTTCGACGGCTTCCGCTTCGATGGAGTTACGTCTATGCTGTATTACTCTCACGGACTTGGGGAAGCATTTACAGGCTATGGAGATTACTTCAACGGACATGAGGATGACAATGCGATCTGCTATCTGACATTGGCCAACAAACTGATTCACGAAGTTAATCCCAAGGCAATAACGATTGCCGAAGAAGTATCGGGTATGCCAGGACTTGCCGCACGTTTTGAAGACGGTGGGTATGGTTTCGACTACAGAATGGCTATGAACATTCCTGACTATTGGATTAAGACCATTAAGGAAGTAAGGGATGAGGATGTCAACGTTTGTAGCATTTTCTGGGAAGTGAAGAACAGACGACCGGACGAGAAAACCATATCTTATTGTGAAAGCCATGATCAGGCTCTTGTGGGAGATAAAACCATCATCTTCAGACTCATAGATGCCGATATGTATTGGCATTTCAAGAAAGGCGACGAAAACGAAATAGTTCGAAGGGGTATCGCGCTACATAAGATGATTCGACTGGTGACACTTGGAGCTATAAATGGCGGTTACCTCAATTTTATGGGTAACGAGTTCGGACATCCAGAATGGATTGACTTCCCGCGTGAAGGAAATGGATGGTCGTACAAATATGCAAGACGCCAATGGAATCTTGTAGATAACAAAGAACTCTGCTACCACTGGCTTGGTGATTTTGACCGCAGAATGTTGGAAGTGGTCAAGAGCCAACGAAATTTCCAGAACACACCCGTAACAGAAATTTGGCATAATGATGGAGATCAGGTGCTTTGCTTTATGAGAGGCGACCTTGTCTTTGTATTCAATTTCTCTCCAACACACTCCTATACTGACTATGGATTCCTTGTACCTACAGGTTCCTATGAAGTAGTGCTCAACACAGATGCCAAGGAGTTTGGTGGTAATGGATTCGCAGATGACACGATGACTCACATGACCAACTACGATGAACTCTATGTGAAAGACCGCAAAGAGTGGCTCAAGCTCTATCTACCAGCCAGATCAGCTGTGGTGCTCAGAAAACTGTAAGTGGAACAAAGGTAAAACAACCACACCTCTGCATACTTATGAAATACAATATCCGCCGTATTTGGCTGATTCTCTCACTTGTGACCATACTGATGCTTGTCATCGGTATGGTCGCAGGATCTTCTGACGTGAAGCAATATGCAAAACAGATGGAAACCCTGATGAATAAGGGAGATTATGATGCAGCACTTCAAATTGGATGCAAATCAGACAAGACTGATTCACTACTGACAGCCCTTAGAGTTGAAGCGCTTTATCAACAGCATCGATTAGGAGATGAACTGTTTACTTATCCCATTTCCGGGTCAGGTAGGGATATGAAACACTGCGGAGGCGATAAAATGTTGTGTGGCTATTTGATAGATTGTCAGCTTGACCAATTTGTCAAATTACTTCCAACATACTATCCAATTAACAGCAGTTTGCCCAAACACTACCAAGAAGCCCTCGTTCTATATAAACATCTGCGTGCACAACCGATCATCGTGTTCAATAATCTTGCTATGGAGGCAGATTTTGACGAGATGAAAAGTCTTCAGCAGAGATATCCTAAGCAACGCGAATGGCTTATCAATATGCAGACCAACTATAAAGATACCTATTGGTATTATTATTTCTGCGGAAAAGCAATCAATAAATTACAAAACAGATAATCAGACTTTGTAATTCGTCTGCTTCATGTATCATGATTCATTCGGGATGCCCTCGGTTTAATTTGTATTTTGCGTACCCCCCAATACTTAACAATTGACTTATTTTACGCGTGTAAAACCTATTGAATCTGAGTTGTTATGAACTTGATGAGGTATTGAAACGTCTTACCTCTTCATTACAAATTAATGGTGTAGGGCGTGCTCACAAAAAACAATTGGGAGAAACGCTTAACTCGTCTCTCCCAATTTACAGTGGCTAATCTATATATGTGTTTGTGAGATAGATTGCTGTGAACTTATACAATACCCTGACTCATCATAGCTGATGCAACCTTCATGAAGCCTGCAACATTGGCACCCTTCACATAGTTGATGTATCCGTCAGCACCAGTACCGTATTTCACGCAGTTTTCGTGAATATCGTTCATAATACGCTTCAGGTAGTTGTCAACCTCTTCAGCGGTCCAACTCAGACGCTCTGAGTTCTGAGACATTTCAAGACCAGATACTGATACACCACCAGCGTTTGAAGCTTTTCCCGGAGCATAAAGCAACTTGTTGTCTTGGAAAATCTTGATAGCCTCAGGAAGTGAAGGCATGTTTGCACCTTCTGCCACGGCAATTACGCCATTGTCAACAAGAGCCTGTGCCTGTTCGCCGTTAATCTCGTTTTGGGTAGCGCAAGGAAGGGCAATATCAGCCTTCTCATGCCAAGGACGCTCGCCAGCATGATAAACAGCATTGGGATATTCTTCTGCATACTCTTTGATACGACCACGCTCAACATTCTTCAGCTCTTTCACATAAGCCAGCTTTTCAGCGTCAATTCCATCGGGATCGAAGATGTAGCCATCTGAGTCTGACAAGGTGAGTACTGTGGCTCCCAACTGGATGCACTTCTCTGTAGCATACTGAGCCACATTACCAGAACCAGAAATCAGAACCTTCTTGCCTTTCAGCTCGATGCCGCGAGTAGCCAGCATAGAAGTCAGAAAATATACTGTACCGTAACCTGTTGCTTCAGGACGAATCAATGAACCTCCGAAGGGGATACCCTTACCGGTAAGTACACCTTGGAACTGATGGGTGAGCTTCTTGTACTGTCCAAAGAGGTAACCCACTTCACGACCACCAACACCGATGTCACCAGCAGGAACGTCTTCATCAGGACCGATTACTCGATACAGTTCGTTCATGAATGCTTGACAGAAGCGCATAACCTCTGCATCGCTCTTGCCACGTGGAGAGAAATCGGAACCACCTTTGGCACCACCCATAGGAAGTGTTGTCAGCGAGTTCTTGAAAGTCTGTTCAAAAGCGAGAAACTTCAGAATTCCCAGATTTACACTCTTGTGGTAACGCAGACCGCCTTTGTACGGACCAATGGCGTTGTTGTGTTGGATGCGATATCCCATGTTGGTCTGAACATTTCCCTTATCGTCAACCCATGTGATGCGGAATTCGTAAACGCGATCGGGCACGCAAAGACGCTCAATCAGATTAGCTTTCTCAAATTCAGGGTGCTTGTTGTACTCTTCCTCAATAGTTGGAAGTACCTGACTTACGGCCTGAATGTACTCAGGCTCATTGGGAAATCTTTGTTTCAGATTTTCTACAACTTGTGCTGCATTCATAATTTTTTCTTTTTTGGTTAAATTATAACGTTTTTTCTACTTCTTTTTTATTTTCGGTTGCAAAATTACATCAAAAATCTGAAATACCAAACAAATTATCAAAAAATATGCTATATTTCTTTCTTTTTGTAGCAAATATGTATAAAAACAGAAAAAAACATTGCTTTTTCGCCTGTTTGGGAGCACAATAAGAAAAAAGCACCATCTTACCTTTGAAAGGTAGATGATGCCTTAGTATTCATATATTGGAGTAAGAAGGTGAAGATTATATCTTTTGGATAGTCAATTCACTTTTTCCTTCCTCTTTGCTTATTGATATGGTACTGTTAGCCTCCAGTTCTCCATCGATGATAAGTTCTGCAATACCATCTTCTATATAGTTCTGAATCGCACGTTTCAATGGACGCGCACCAAATTGCACATCATAGCCGCGTTCTGCAACAAAAGCCTTGGCTTCGTCGGTTATCTGCACTTGATAGCCGAGTGCTTCCATACGTTTGAAAAGTCCGCGTAGTTCGATGTCGATGATTTTCTTAATAGCCTCTAAATCCAACTGCTCAAAGGTGATAATCTCGTCCATGCGGTTCAGAAACTCTGGTGAGAACTGTTTAGACAATGCTTTCTGCACAATACTGCGCGCATGTTCCTTATCCTGGTCATTGAGCATGAATGAACTGTTTCCTGCTGTGTTAAAGCCTACACCCCGACCGAAATCCTTCAGTTGGCGTGTACCTGCATTAGAGGTCATAATGATAACCGTATTGCGGAAATCCACAAAGCGTCCGTTACCATCAGTCAGACGACCTTCGTCGAGAACTTGAAGCAAGAGGTTGAAAACGTTACTATGTGCCTTTTCAATCTCATCAAGTAGTACGATGGAGTAGGGACGACGACGAACGCGTTCGGTCAACTGACCACCTTCCTCGTAACCAACGTAACCTGGAGGTGCACCAACCAGTCTGGACACGTTGAACGATTCGGTATATTCACTCATGTCAACACGAATGAGCGCATCACTACTGCCGAACATAAATTCTGCGAGTTTCTTCGCCAGATAGGTTTTACCTACTCCCGTAGGACCAATGAACATGAATACGCCGATAGGATGGTTAGGTTCTTTCAGTCCCACCCGGTTGCGCATGATTGCTTTTACCATCTTATCGATGGCTTTGTCTTGTGCCACAACCTCTTCCTGCAGTTTCAGGTTCATGCCTTTCAATCGGATACCTTCGGCTTGCGCTAAGCGTTGTACAGGAACACCAGTCATGATCGAAACAACGTCTTGTACATCCTTAAGACTGACATTCTGGCGGTCTATGTCTTCACCATTCTGCCAATTAGTATTAAGGGCATCCAGTTCCTGTTGGAGTTGCGCTTCTCGATCACGATGACTGGCAGCCAATTCGTAATTCTGGTTTTTCACCGCTTGGCGTTTCTTTTCGCTTGCCTCCTTGAGTTGTTTTTCCTTTTCGATGATTTCTGCCGGAACTTGTGTGTTTGTCAAGTGCAGACGTGCCCCGACTTCATCCATTACATCAATGGCTTTATCCGGTTGTTGTCTGTCGCTGATGTATCGCTCCGTGAGACTAACGCATGCAGCAAGAGCCTCATCGGTATAGTTCACGTGATGATGCTTCTCGTAGTGATGCTTGATATTGTGAAGTATCTGAAGCGTCTCTGCGGGAGTATTCTGCTCTACTATGACTTTTTGGAATCGGCGTTCCAAAGCTCCATCCTTTTCGATGGAATTTCTATATTCGTCAAGTGTGGTAGCTCCGATACATTGTATCACACCACGTGCCAATGCTGGTTTGAGAATATTGGCAGCATCCATAGAGCCTGGTGTTGAACCAGCGCCTATGAGGGTATGGATTTCATCAATGAAGATGATGACATCATCATTCTGTTCGAGTTCCTTAATGAGCTGCCGTATGCGTTCTTCAAACTGTCCACGATATTTCGTACCAGCAACAACCCCTGTAAGATCGAGCGTTAATACACGTTTACCAAACAATAAAGGAGGGCATTTCTTGTTGGCGATGGCTTGTGCCAATCCTTCCACAATAGCGCTCTTTCCTACGCCAGGTTCACCAATCAGAATAGGGTTATTCTTCTTTCTGCGTCCCAGAATTTCCATGACCCGCATCATCTCTTTCTCTCGTCCCACAACCTCATCAAGTTTGTTGTTTCGAGCCTGAAGAGTCAGATCGGTTGAGAAATTATCGAGCATGGGAGTTTTCGATTTCTGTTTGTCTTGTTGTGTAGTGGTAGTATTTCCATTGCTTTGGTTAGAAGAATTAGCTTTTTTCTGCTCTTCTTCGAATTCTTCCTCAGGAAGTCCTACACCATTTGTGACATGGAGTAAAGAACGTATTTCTTCGTAGTTCATGTTGTTGGATTCCAAAATTTGTTTTGCACCATTGTTTGCCGCATCGTGCATGATGGCAAGCAACAGATGTTCTTCTTCCACTTGTTGACTGTGACCGAAACGTGCTTCAAGAACGGCCAGTTTCAAAATATTGTTAGCTTGTGGAGTGAGAATGATGTCAGACTGTTCTTCACTTATGGCAACTTTCTCGTTACGGGCAAGTTCCTCAAGTTTTTCCTTGACCGATTGACTGTCGATGCCGAGGCGATGAAACAGACTGTTGGTAGTGCTTTCGCGTAGGCGCATCATTCCCAGCAACAGGTGTTCTGGGGCCACACAACGGTTTGCGAGCCGTATGGCTTCTTCTCGCGAGTATGCGAGTATTTCTGATATCTTTTCTGAAAACTGATTTGTCATAACTGAAAACATGATTGCAAATAACGTGCCAACGATAACCTACACACAGTTTGTGGCAAATTCAGACATCCCTTTCTTATTATTAAAATTTATATAGTTTGGAGAGATGTTTTTTGTCCATGTGTTAACTGCCGAAATACAAATCCAGCTCGTGTATGGCTTGTTGGTTTTTATTGTCTAAGTCACGGATAATGCATCCGTGTTCGAGTAGAGCTATTCGTGTAGAAATATCTACTGTGTGCTGAAGATTGTGGCTTGAGATCAGTAGGGTTGCCTTGGTCTGTGCCACATAGTCAGTCAGTAAGTGTTTGAGTAGTGTCTGACTGCTCGGATCAAGGAAATTGAAGGGTTCGTCGAGGATGACGATGCTGGGACGTCTATATAGGGCAGATATAATACCCACCTTCTGCTTGTTACCAGCCGATAGGTTGCGGATTAGTTTCTTCTGTCCAAAAATCTCTCCTGCAGCAAAGTCAGTAAAATCTTCCATACGCTTCTCAGATTGTTCTTTGGTCATTCCTGACACTTTTCCCAAAAAGGCGAAATATTCTTCTGGCGTAAGAAAGTCTATCAGGAATCCCTCATCGATATAAGCGCCAACATGTTGTTTCCAATCTTCATTCTCACTGGGGTTAATGCCATCAATAGTGACAAAGCCGGAATCCGCTTTGAGCAAATCGAGCATGAGTCGGAATAGGGTAGTCTTGCCTGCACCATTGTTGCCAACGAGGCCGAGAATCTCTCCATCTGTTATTTCAAAGTATTCGATGGAAGAAGCTACTGTAGTTCCGAAATTCTTCTGAAGATTGTTTATGGTAATCATTGTTGATTTCTATTGGTTTTATCCTTGACAGTTATTTGTTTTTTCGCTGCGCACAGCGTGTGCAACTTATTGAGAATGCAACACACCGCATGATAACGTGTGGTGTGCTGCATGATTTGTTTATACTAATCCGCGTCCGTGGCAGTTTTTGAATTTCTTACCCGAACCGCAAGGACATGGGTCGTTACGTCCTGGCATTTTTTCCTTGACGATAGGAGTACGTGGCTGTTGTGCACGTGTGTCGTGAGCGGCTGCCGCACGCATGTTAGGATCCCTCATCTGCTCCTGCTCAACGGTTGGTTTGTTTTCCGTGTATTGCTGGTGTGGACGTTGAGCTGGTTCTGGACCAGCCTCTTCCACTTGCTGCATTTCCGGAATAGTGGTGCGCATGAGTACAGAGACGATGCGATTGTTCATATCGTTAATCATGTTATCCCATACCTTTGCACTTTCCAACTTGAAGATGAGCAAGGGGTCTTTCTGTTCGTATGAAGCATTCTGTACCGAGTGACGAAGTTCGTCGAGTGCGCGGAGGTTTTCTTTCCATGCCTCATCGATGACGTGGAGCAACATTTGTTTTTCAAACTGCTTGACAATAGACTTCGATTTTGTTTCGTATGCTTCCTTTAGGTTGCAAGGAATCTGATAGAGTCGTCGTCCGTCAGTCAAAGGAACTGCTATTCTGTCAAAACGGTCACCTTGTTCGGTATAGACTTTCTCTATGACGGGTTGAGCAATCTCACAGATGTGTTCTGTCTTACGCTCAAAGGCTTCCATCACTTTCTTGTAGGAGTTTTCTTCCAGTTCTTCAAGATGTCCAGACTGCAGTTGTTCTTCGGTGAAAGGCACTTCCATGGCAAACAAACGAATGAAAGCTTCACGGCATCCTTCATAGTCGTTTTGCTCGATAGTAGTAGCAACACGATCCCAAAGCATATTGGCAATATCCATTCCGATACGTTCTCCCATCAAGGCATGGCGACGTTTCTCATAGATAACGGTACGTTGACGGTTCATGACGTCATCATATTCCAAAAGACGTTTACGGATACCAAAGTTGTTTTCCTCTACCTTACGCTGTGCACGTTCAATCTGCTTGCTCATCATCGGACTCTCGATGCGTTCGCCTTCCTTGAAACCTAAGCGGTCCATAACAGAGGCAATACGTTCAGAACCAAACAGACGCATGAGCTTATCTTCAAGAGATACATAGAATACTGATGAACCTGGGTCTCCCTGACGTCCAGCACGTCCACGCAACTGACGGTCAACCCGTCGGCTTTCATGACGCTCAGTACCAATGATTGCCAGACCTCCTGCAGCTTTCACTTCTGCAGTCAGTTTGATGTCGGTACCACGTCCAGCCATGTTGGTTGCAATAGTCACGGCACCAAGCATACGTTCTTCTACGTGTTTATTACCTTCTTCATCAACAATCTCTACACGTCCCAAATTACTGCGTCCTGCCTCTGCCACAATGTCAGCCTCCTTGTGGTGGAGCTTGGCATTCAGCACTTGATGAGGAATCTTTCGCATATTGAGCATTTTAGAGAGCAATTCAGAGATTTCAACGGAGGTTGTACCTACAAGTACAGGGCGTCCGCTATTGCGCATTTCCTCAATTTCCTCAATGACAGCATTGTATTTCTCGCGTGCGGTTTTATAGATTCTGTCGTCCATATCCTTACGGATAACAGGACGGTTTGTTGGAATTTCAACAACATCGAGTTTGTAGATGTCCCAAAACTCACCTGCCTCGGTAGAAGCAGTACCTGTCATACCTGCGAGTTTATGGTACATACGAAAATAGTTTTGGAGTGTAATGGTGGCGAAGGTCTGTGTTGCAGCTTCCACTTTCACATGTTCCTTGGCTTCCACAGCCTGATGCAATCCATCGCTCCAACGGCGTCCTTCCATGATACGTCCGGTTTGCTCATCGACAATCTTCACTTCACCGTCAATCACAACATACTCATCATCTTTATTAAACATGGTGTATGCTTTGAGCAACTGCTGCAAGGTGTGTACGCGTTCGCTTTGGATAGCGTAATGGCTGAGCAACTCATCTTTCTTGGTCACGCGCTCTTCCTCAGAAAGGCTGCTATCTGCTTCAAGAGCCGACAGCTGTCCGGCGATATCGGGCAATACAAAGAGTTCTGAGTCATTCACCTGTTGGGCTAACCATGCCGTTCCTTTGTCGGTTAAGTCACATGAGTTCAGCTTTTCATCAACTACAAAGTACAGAGGTTCAACTGCTTCTGGCATGCGTCGGTTGTTGTTCTCCATGTAGGTATTCTCAGTATTCTGAAGTCCGGTTTTAATACCCTCTTCAGAGAGGAATTTGATGAGCGGTTTGTTTTTAGGGAGCGACTTGAACGAACGGAACAAGGCAAGGAAACCCTCTTCTGTGAGCTTCTTGTCACCTTTTGCTTGTCCTTCGCTGATTTTCTGCTTAGCCTCTGCCAAGTATTGTGTAGCAAGTTGACGCTGTACAGCCACGATTTTTTCTACGAGAGGCTGATATTCCTCAAACATCTGGTCGTCACCTTTAGGAACAGGACCAGAGATGATCAGAGGAGTACGTGCATCATCAATCAACACGCTATCTACCTCATCGACGATGGCATAGTTGTGTGCGCGCTGGACGAGGTCCTGTGGTGAGGTGGCCATATTATCACGCAGATAGTCGAAACCAAATTCGTTGTTGGTACCGAAAGTAATGTCACACTGGTAAGCACGACGTCTTGCATCTGAGTTAGGCTGATGCTTGTCGATACAATCTACAGAAAGACCATGGAACATGTAAAGCGGTCCCATCCATTCAGAGTCACGCTTAGCTAGATAATCGTTGACAGTTACCACATGGACACCGTTTCCTGTCAGGGCATTAAGGAATACAGGAAGAGTGGCTACGAGGGTTTTACCTTCACCAGTTGCCATTTCGGCAATTTTTCCCTGATGGAGCACAGTACCACCAAACAGCTGTACATCATAGTGTACCATTTCCCATTTAAGGTCGTTTCCTCCTGCGGTCCAATGGTTGTGATAAATAGCTTTATCTCCGTCAATGGTAATAAAGTCTTTTCTTGGATCTGATGCCAGTTCGCGGTCGAAATCGGTTGCAGTAACAATTGTTTCTTCGTTTTCGGCAAATCGGCGTGCAGTTTCCTTGACGATGCTGAAAGCCTCAGGCATCGCTTCGTCAAGCTGTTTTTCAAAGATGTCGAGAACTTCTTTCTCCAGTTTGTCGATTTTGGCAAAGATGTCGGCACGTTCATCAATAGGTGTTTCTTCGATGGTATCTTTAAGTCTCTTGATTTCTGCTTTTTGTTCTTTGGCAGATTCCTGTATGCGTTTTTGTATGTCGCGAGTGCGTTGACGTAACTGGTCGTTGTCCAATTTCTGTATTTCAGGATATACGGCTTTAACCTTTTCCACCAACGGCTGAATGAGTTTCATATCTCTCGTCGATTTATTACCGAAGAGTGATGTCAATATTTTCGTTAAGTTCATATTTGTTTTGTTTCTTTTTCTTTGATTACTTTTATTTTTTTACGTAAAAACGCTTGCAAAGTTACTAATAATATTCCGTAAAGTTGCAAGTTAACTGATATTTATTGTCCGTCGTCTTTAGAAAAGAGGGACTGCCGAACAGGCATTAGGAGCCCTGATGCGTATGGAACGGGCTATTGTTGGAGCAATTCTGTCGGCTGTGACAGGTGTCTGTACGCGTTCGCTCCGGACACCGTCTCCGTAAATAATAATAGGGAAAGGAATGTTGTAAGCGCGTGATGTTGACTTTTCCAAGGTTTCCTCGTTAACGAGTTGCCAACCTGGAGTGATGTCAATAATCAAGTCACCGCATTTTTCTATATTAAATCCGTTGCGGATAGGTTCAAGCAGATGATTATCGCTTGTTAACAACTGATTAGCAGTATAGACGTTACGTATTCCGGAAATTTGAAGGAGAAATTCCTGCGAACGCTCCATCAAGTCTCCGAGATTGATATTCTTTTGTCTTAAAGTCTGACGATTGAAGAATAGCTGATTATGGTAGCAATATTCTATGTATTGTGCTTGTCCGAAGATTGCACCAAGATACATGTTGAGAAGATTTGCCGTTCGGTTGATATAGAAATTTCCTGTTGGGATTCGGAAGCGTGCATTAGTAGCATGATCATCTTCTGTTTCCTCCCGATAGGCTGTTCCTGAAATCACAAATAGGATGCGGTCTCTATTGAGATGTCCTTCTATTCCTTGAATGAGGGTTGAAATATTCTCATCGAGTTTTACATACGACTCCATCGTGCGACCAGCCTCATAGGTGAGGTTGATCAGGTCGGGTTTATCATCAATACCGATTCCTGCCTGTTTGACACATTCCAACGCTGCAGTTGTAATTCCTGCATTGACGTCTGTTCCTGGCGCATATAGTCTGGAATAACCGGAAATCCATTTGTCGTAAGGCTGATAATACGTGGTGGATGTCCATTGGTTGTTATTGACCCACAATACTCCATCAGCTGCATGTCCGGCAGAAAGGATGGCTGCATCGGCAGTTGCTGCAAACGAATAGACCTTTCCGATACCATTGGTTGCAATCTTTAATTCATCTCCCAAAGTAGAAGTCCCTAGATGGTTAGGTGAATATCCAACCTTAGTATCGCGCACACATTGTTGTGGACGTAGGGTTTCTTTGTCGAGCCATTCAAAAGCTGTTATTCCGTGATAGTAGGGTGATGTTCCGGTCTGGACAGAGGCAATGGCTGATGCGCGGTCAACAGGTGAGAAATTGTACGCTCCATTCGTAAACACCATTCCGTGCTTCAACAATCTGTTGAATCCGTCTGGCCCATAAAGAGGAGCGTATGTTTCCAGAAAGTCAGTACGCAGTTGGTCTATTTGAATATTGACCACCAGTCTAGGAGCCTGTGCTATAAGTTGTGCTTGTGCTTCTGCTGTAAGCCCAAGCAAACTCATGAGTGTGATGTAGATATATCTATTCTTCATTTTGCAGGTTTCTGCTGCCTTTGTTCTGGCACTTTATTATTATTTTTTATATGTACGATACTTTGTAACAGCAAACATAATGCCAAACTCCAGATGCCTTCTGCATAATCCTGCCAAATTCCTCCAATAAGGAAGAATATAACAAGGACTAAGGCTATGTTCCAATAGATTGTTTTCTTTCCTCGAACAACCTTATAAAGAAAAAAAAGTGGGATAGGGTTGAAGAGCAGGATCTGCAGATTCAGGGTGGTCGTAGGATGCTCAGAGAAAAGCATCACAAAGAGCAACAGTCCGATGATTGACTGTATGGCGACCAACAGTATGTCCCAAGCTAACAGAATCTTATGTACTCGGCATTGAACAACAAATAGAGCTAACGCCAATAAGCTGATGATGATAGCGCATGCTGTTGGCGATAATGGAAACTCAGACTTTAACAGCTGAACACCAGCCGGAACAGCCACTCTTCGTTCTTTCACCAACGGACGATATTCGCCATTAGCGAAGATGCGTGCATGGTCAAAATCATACATGAGATTATTAGGCAAAAATTCTTGTTGCCTTTGGTCTGTCTTTATGTCAGAACGGATTCCCAACAGCATGTCATTGCCAAAAGCAGCCCATGGGTGACGTTTTGTCATCTCATGAATCATTTCACGATAGGTTGGCTGATAATTATCCCGTGGCTCATATATGAGCTTCCCGGAAATACATTGTTCTATAATATCGCGTGCCTTCGTAGTACAGTTGCTATAAAAGTAATTATAACGATAGATACGGTTTCCGTCCTGAAGATTATCTGCAAGTGCATTTTTCAAGCATAGCTTCTCTTCGGTAGTAAGATTGAGAACCTGTTCGGTAACCATGCTTCCAAAGCGTCGGTATTCCTCTTTAAATAAAGTATAGGGGTAAGCTCCTAATTCGTAGTCGGTCCATCCTAATACAAATCTTCCTATAAAGAAAGGCTTTCTGAAGTCAAAGACACCGTAATTGAAAGCGACATCAATGCCTTTAGGCCACAATTCATGATAGCGAATTGCAGTATGTCCGTAAAGACTGTATATTTCGTCGTGGGGCTGACAAGTTAGGAGACTGATTTCTACAGAATCCATTCGCTGGGCAAACAAGTCGGGCTGGCCTGTTGCGTTCGTATCCGACGCTTTTTCTTTGTTTTCATCTTCCACAGCAACAGTTCCGCTATTGCTTCCAACGGGGGCATAAGGTTGTGCCCATACTGCTTGCGACAATACCAGCGAGAGTGTTAAAAGTCCCCCTTTAAGAGCATTAAAAATGTTTTCTAAATGTTTCACGATGCAAAATTAACCTATATTTTCCACTTATCGTGCTTTTATTTCGTTTTTTTTCGATAATTTTGCAAGCCGTAATCGAAAAGATAAACAAAACAAATAGATGAAGAAGCTTTTTATAAATGGCATACTCCTTTTTGCCAGTGCCCTGACTGTTAGCGCTCAGAGTGGCACCAACTCGCCTTACAGCCAATATGGCCTCGGTATTTTGTCAGAACAGTCACAAGGGTTTAATCGTGGCATGAATGGTCTTGGCCTTGGCTTCCGCTACGGAAATCAGGTGAATACGCTCAACCCTGCATCGTATTCTGCAGCCGACTCCCTAACTATGATTTTTGACGTGGGGCTTTCCGGACAAATTACAAATTTTAAGGAAGGTAACACAAAGGTGAATGCCAAGAATGCTGATTTTGAATATGCAGTGGCTATGTTCCGTGCAATGCCCAGTTTGGGTATTAGTTTCGGTATCGTACCATTCACCAATGTAGGTTATTCCTATTCGCGCACCGATGTTGCCAGTTCTTCACTCTATAGTATAGAGACCCATAGCGGTAACGGCGGATTGCGTGAAGTATATGTCGGTGCCGGTTGGGAACCTGTTAAAGGATTTTCTGTCGGTGTCAACGCTGGCTATCTCTGGGGAAATACAGAGCGCAGCATTACCAACACCACCAACCAGTCTGCAGCCAATACCCTGAGCCGTATTTATTCAACAAGCGTCAATACCTACAAACTCGATTTTGGAGCGCAGTACCAACAGGCTTTAGGTAAGAAAGATGTATTGACCATTGGTGCAACATTCGGATTAGGTCATAAAATGGGAGGCGAGGCACAGCTGATCAATACCAATACCGATACCCAGAATAGTGTAATGACGTCAGACACGGCGACTATAGACGATGCTTTCAAGCTCCCAATGACATTGGGTCTTGGTTTTGCATGGTGTCACAACAAAACGCTCACAGTTGGTGCGGATTATTCTTTCCAGCGTTGGTCAAACATCGATTATCCTAAATACGAAAACAACAAATATCAACTTGTAAGCGGATTGCTCAACAACCGCCACAAGATGACTGTTGGACTTGATTGGATTCCAAGTGCATCCAACTGGACTTCCTTGAGTCTTAAGAATCTTCTTACGCACACCCACTATCGTTTTGGCGCATCTTACGCCACACCTTATTATAAAGTAAACGGACAAGATGGACCGAAAGAACTCAGCGTGAGTGCAGGTATGGGCATCCCATTGGTCAACAAATGGGGTAACCGTTCTGTTCTCAACATTAGTGTCCAATGGGCAAGACAGTCAGCCACCAATCTGATAACAGAAAATACCTTCCGCATCAATCTTGGCATTACCTTCAATGAGAAATGGTTTGCTAAGTGGAAAGTAGAATAAGTCTGTCTCAGAACATATAATAAACAAACAACACTTGTAAATTGATACTTAAGCGAAAATACCATTCTTCCAACATCTGGGCGGGCACTATGCTTGCCCTGCTGTTGTCTGTGGGGGCAGGGTCCTGCCAAAAGCCAAAAGACCATACTGCACCTGCTGTGCGTGACCGTGACTCTGTCTCGATGATGACAAGTTATGGTATCAACACCCTCATCAGCGACTCTGGTGTCATCAAATACCGCATCGTTACTGAACGGTGGGATGTCAATACCGTGAAGAACCCCAGTCGTTGGACTTTTGAAAAGGGCATTTTCCTTGAACAGTTTGATGAGAAGTTTCATGTAGAAGGTTATATACAGGCCGATACTGCGTGGTATTATGATCAAAAGAAATTGTGGGAACTGCGTGGAAGAGTGCGCATACGTAATGTAAACGGACTTATATTCAGAAGCGAAGAACTGTTCTGGGACGGTATTGCCCATGAATTCTATTCCCATAAATTTTCCAAGGTTATCACGCCCGAACGCGAAATGCAAGGCACGTATTTTCGGAGTGACGAACGCATGCAACGTTATGAAGTCACCAATAGTGTCGGTTCCTTCCTGGAGTCGGATATGAGTGGGGAAAGCGAGAACACTGCTCCCGACAAGCAGAAGACTGCCACACTTTCCGATACTGCCACTACACAACAGTCACAACGCCAACCGGCTGTCAGGCGTGCCGCAACGACCAAAACATCACAACCATGACAAATCTTATAGTAGGTATCATCATTACCATGATATTTTCAGCCTTCTTTTCAGGCATGGAAATAGCTTTCGTCTCCAGTAACAGACTTAGAGCGGAGATGGAACGGGAGAAAAACGGACTGGCAGACAAGGCCATTTCCTTCTTTTACCGCCACCCCAACGACTTTGTGAGCACCATGCTAGTGGGCAACAATATCGCTCTGGTAGTATATGGCATTCTCTTTGCAGCAATATTCGACAACACCTTGTTTGCCTCACTTAATGACGGAAGTCGTGTCACGGCCGACACGCTGTTATCCACAGTCATTGTGCTCTTTACGGGAGAATTTCTGCCCAAGACGATATTCAAGGCGAGTCCCAATACGATGCTGCGATTCTTTGCTGTTCCTACCATGGCGTGCTACGTCACACTCTTTCCCATCTCGCGTTTTGCCACAGTACTATCAAAAGGTCTGCTGCGGTTGTCAGGACAGAAGATCGACAACGATAGTGCCGACAAGGCATTTACAAAAGTAGATTTGGACTATCTCGTACAGGCCAGCATAGACAATGCTCCTGACGAACAACAGATTGAAGAGGTCAAGATCTTCCATAATGCACTCGACTTCTCTGATACCAAGGTACGCGACTGTATGGTTCCCCGCACAGAGATAGAATCGGTGGATATAGAGAAGGCATCGATGGACCAGCTGAAAAGCAGATTCATAGAAAGTGGTCACTCCAAGATTGTGGTCTATCGTGAAGATATTGACCACGTCATCGGTTATGTCCATTCATCAGATCTTTTCAGAATAGGCGCTAAAATCGTGGGCGAAGACCCGATTCCAAGTAGCATGATCCGCGAAATGCCTTATGTTCCGGAAACGATGGCAGCAAGCAAACTGATGCACACATTCCTTCAAGAAAAGAAATCATTGGCAGTGGTCATCGATGAATTCGGTGGCACCAGTGGCCTTGTGTCGCTTGAAGACATTGTTGAGGAAATCTTCGGTGATATTGAAGACGAGCATGACAACATGCACTATGTGGCAAAACAGTTGGGTGAAGGCGAATATATGCTTTCTGCCCGACTGGAAATAGAAAAGGTCAACGAGATGTTCTCCCTCGACCTGCCCGAAAGCGACGACTATATGACAGTCGGAGGCCTCATTCTTCATGAATATCAAAGTTTTCCGAAACTCAATGAAGTGGTCAAAATCGGGCATTTTGAATTCAAGATAGTAAAAAATACCATGACAAAGATAGAACTTGTAAGGTTGAAAGTAGAAGAATAACGATTCTAAACTACACTTTTTTGTGATTATCTTTCGTTTAATGACTATTTTTTACTAACTTTGTACGCTAAAAGCGGAAACATGACCCACAAGTTGCACATCTTTGCCTATACTGACAGCATGGCAGAAAAAGACAAGTGGAACATGTCAATGAAAAACTTAGAGCAATAACAAAAAAATAAAATAATTAAAAAACAATGGCAGTAATTGGAAAAATCAGAAGCTGGGGACCTGTCCTCGCCACCGTGATTGGATTGGCCCTCTTTGCTTTTATCGCCGAAGAAATGTTTCGCTCTTGCGAAGCAACAAACAACGAGAAACGTCAACAAGTCGGCGAAGTGTTAGGTAAGAAAGTGTCCGTTCAGGACTTTCAGGCAATGGTCGACGAGTATCAGGAAGTAATCAAGATGACCCAAGGTCGCGAAAGCCTTTCTGACGATGAACTCAATCAGCTGAAAGACCAGATCTGGCAGGAAGTGGTCAATACCACCATCCTGGAGAAAGAGGCCAACGAATTAGGTCTGACCGTTACCGATGCAGAACTTCAGAATATCCTGAAGGTCGGTACCAACCCCATGTTGGCTCAGACTCCTTTCATCAACCAGCAGACAGGACGTTTTGACGTAACCCAGCTCACCAAATTCCTTGATGAGTATAAGAAAATGCAGTCACAGCCACAACAGCAACAGGTTGCAGAGCAGTACAAGAAGATCTACGACTATTGGAAATTCATCGAGAAGCAGCTGCGTCAGCAGACGCTGATGATGAAATACCAGAGCCTCCTGGGTCATTGCCTGCTGTCTAACCCTGTTTCAGCAAAGATGGCTTTCGATGATAACAATATTGAAAGCAACATCACCTTGGCTGCTATCCCATACACCTCTATCAAAGACAACGAGGTGAAGATTGCCGACAGCGATCTGAAGGCTAAGTATGACGAGATGAAGGAAATGTTCAAACAGACCGTTGAAAGCCGCGACATCAAGTATGTTGACTTCCAGGTTCTCCCTTCAAAGACTGACCGTGCTGCGCTGAACAAGACCATGAGCGAAGCCAAGCTGAAACTTGAAAGCGGAATGACTCCTTCTGAAGTTGTTCGCAAAGCTCGGTCACAGGTTGCCTACACAGGCATTGCAGCCACCAAGCGTGCATTCCCAGCTGATGTAGCTGCCAAACTTGACTCTATGGCTGTAGGTCAGACCTCTGCTGTTTTCGAAACAAGCTATGACAACACCTTGAACGTCATCAAGCTCATCGCTAAAGTAGAACAGCCAGACTCTATCGAGTTCCGCATGATTCAGGTAGGCGACGAAACAGCTGAAGCTGCAAAGCGTGCAGACAGCGTTTATACAGCCTTGAAGGGTAATGCTGATTTTGAAGCCCTCGCTAAGAAGTATGGTCAGACTGGTCAGAAGACATGGATGACTTCTGCCATGTACGAAAGTGCACAGACGCTCGATGCTGATACGAAGGCATACATCGCAGCCCTCAACAACACTGCTGTTGGCGAGGTAGTGAAGCTCAGTCTCTCACAGGCTAATATGGTACTTCAAGTGACCAACCGCAAGGCGATGACCACCAAATATGATGTGGCCATCATCAAGCACACTATTGATTTCTCTAAGGAAACCTACAACCAGGCATACAACAAGTTCAGCCAGTTTGTCAGTGAAAACAAAACACTGGAGGGACTGGAGAAGAATGCTCAGAAATTTGGTTTCAAAGTGATGGAGCGTCAGGATATGGTCAATTCAGAGCACTATGTGGCAGGCGTACGCTCAACACGTGAAGCTATGAAATGGGTATTTGATGCTAAGCCAGGCGATGTTTCACCACTCTACGAATGTGGAAACAACGACCACATGATGGTTATTGCGCTGACCAAGATTCACCGTGTAGGCTATCGTAGCCTTGACGACGTGAAAGACATGGTACGTCAGGAAGTCATCCGCGATAAGAAGTTTGAAGTTGCCGCTGCTAAGTTGAATGGTGTTAAATCCATTGCCGCTGCCAAGCAGAAGGGTGCTGTCATCAGCAATGTTGACCAGATCACATTCTCTGCTCCTGCATTCGTACAGAGCACAGGTGCCAGCGAGCCCGCTTTGAGTGGTGCAGTTTCAGCTGTTAAGCAGGGACAGATGTGTCAGGCTCCTGTCAAGGGCAATGGTGGTGCTTACATCTTCCAAGTGACTAAGCGCA
The DNA here is from genome assembly GCF_002251345.1 of Prevotella sp. P4-119. NCBI lineage: Bacteria > Pseudomonadati > Bacteroidota > Bacteroidia > Bacteroidales > Prevotellaceae > Prevotella > Prevotella sp. P4-119. Next base: position 37,510 of record NZ_NPJB01000027.1, read on the forward strand.
GTCTGCAGGCAGGTGCTAAGTTTGACGTGAAGCAGCAGATGGCGATGCTTCAGCAGATGGCAATGCGTGCAGCAGGACGTTACATGCAGGAACTCAACCAGAAGGCTGAAGTAGTTGACAACCGCTACCTCTTCTTCTAAAAGTAGAAACTGGAAGATAATATTTAAGCCCCATACCTTGAAGGTGTGGGGCTTATTTTTTTGTAATCGATGTGTGGCAGGATCAAGCGAAATGTTTGTGTGGCATATCCCGAAACACTACCGATGTCAGACGGTTATTTCTCCACGGATGCTTTGCCTCATGTAATATCTTACCGTTTCCGGATCATCAAAAATCGATTGCAGATACATCAGTTTGGTCACCGCATTTTCCACTGTTGAATCGTAGCCGCTGATGACCCCCGCTTCTTGTAACTGATACCCCGTGTCGTATCGGCCCATTTCTACTGCACCTTGAATACACTGGCTGATGTTGATCACCACCTTGCCGTTGTGCGTAGCCTCTTTCAGCGCGTGCATCACCCAAGGTCGTTGGGGGGCATTGCCCGAACCGAAGGTACGCATGACGATACTCTTCAGATTTGGTGTGGCAATCACGTGGCGCACCAAGTCTTCGCGTATGCCGGGAAAGAGCGAGAATATAATCACATTATTGTCGAGCTTGAAATGCGGGATCATCGGTTTGTCCCAATCCGGTTTGAGCATCCTTTCCGTATGGTAGGTGATATTAATTCCTGCATCCACAAGATGAGGATAGTTAAACGACTCGAAAGCATTAAACTCCTCAGCACTTTGCTTCGTTGTCCTGTTGCCTCGTAGCAGGCGTCCATTGAAATAAATGCCAACCTCAGGGACGAGCGCATGACCCTCATGGTCTTTCGCTGCAGCAATCTCTATCGAGGTGATGAGATTCTCCTTTCCGTCCGTTCTCAACATCCCGATGGGCAGCTGCGACCCTGTGATGATGACCGCCTTGGTGAGGTTTTCCAGCAGATAGGATAGGGCAGATGCAGTATATGCCATGGTGTCAGTACCGTGAAGCACGACAAATCCATCGTATGCGTCATAGTGACTGGCGATGATGTGACTCAGTTCAGTCCATCGGGCAGGCGTCATGTCGCTGGAGTCGATAGGAGGCTCAAACTGTATGGTATCAATCTTCGTGTCAAACTGTTTGAGTTCTGGCACATTGTAGAGCAGGTGCTCAAAATCGAAAGGTTCCAAAGCGCCTGTGTGTGGATTTCGGTTCATACCGATTGTTCCACCTGTGTAAATGAGTAGGATTTTGCTTTGCATCTTGCTGAAAATGTTTATAGACCGCTGCGAAGTTACAAATAAAAAGTGAAACTCCAAAGAAATTAGCCGATATTAGGGTTAGGAAGTTACACTTTGTTTGAAATCGAAGAAAAAACGGCGTTAAGTTTTCTTTTTTCCATTATTATTTCGTAATTTTGCATTTACTAAAAACATAACGCTACTTACAAAAAAAGGACGACACCGATGATTGATTCGCTCACCTATTATATATATGGTCTGTGTACCATGTTTTATTCTATGATGGCATGGATGTTTTGGCGCAAAGGAAGCGATATGCTCTCACGGCTGTTTTCCATCCTCATGATTATCACCTGTGCAGAGAGTTTCAAGGACCTTTTCCTCTACATAGAAAACCAGAACATAGTGAACGATGGTCTGTGGAACGAACTCACAGCCATGGACATGGTGGTGATACCGATCTATAATTTCATCCTCAAGGAACTTGTTAAGCCCGGATGGCTTACTTGGAAGAAAGTCATACTCCATGAGACCGTTTTTATTGTCCTCATCGCAGTACTGTTTATAACCAATGCACCTATTTGGTTTCACTGCCTTGTAGGGTGGGGCGCCATCTATGGTATCGGCACACTTGTCGTAACCTTGATGCTCATTTCCGACTACCATCGCCAGTTGAAAGACCGCTTCTCCTATCAGGAAAATATCAATCTCAACTGGTTGCAAGGCGTATTGTTCAGCTTCTTCTTTATCCTCATCGTATGGACCATAGCCTCTTTACGGCGCACAGCGTATGCTGACGACCTATACATGATATGCTCGCTGGCATTATGGATGGTATTGAGCTATTTTCTGTATCGCCACGAATCTGTCATAGACGAACTCGTCAATACTGAAACCATCGACGAACCACAAGATGAAAGCGATATGGAGCAGAGTACAATAGCCACTATCGTGCAACGGTTGTTCTATCAGGAACAAATCTACCTCAACCCCAAACTTAAACTTTCAGATGTTGCCACGCTGGTTGGTACCAACCGTACCTATCTCAGCAGATATTTCAACCAGGAAAACGGTCAGACCTTCTATGATTATGTCAACAAACTACGCATCAGTCATGCCGAACATCTGCTCCGCACCACATCTGATTCGCTGGCAATCGTGGCAGAAAAATCAGGTTTCAACTCCCAATCTACGTTCCGCCGTGTATTTGCATGCTATCATGACTGTTCACCCATAGAATATCGTAAAATCCACACATCGTCCTGATACTAAGCAGTTTTTACCCGATGAACATCAGCGTTTACCAAATGATAGATGCTGATTTTGTTTTAATGAGCATGTTTTTTTACCCAATGAAACACGATTTATTAATAAAAGCATTACCTTTGCGACATCGTAGTCGACAAGACAATTATTACTTAACCCAATAAAACAATTATGGACGAACAGCAACAAAAAAACTATGACGCTTGGGGTTACCTTGACCAAGCTCTTTTCACCTCATCGCATGTGAAAGCAAAAGACATCAAGATGGGAAGTACCGACTGGGACAACGTCTATCCGACCTCACCAGAAGAAATCGACCGCATGGAGGATCTCATCCAACAGGCACAGGCTTCGGCAGATGATCCTAACGACGAACAGTTCAATGAGCGCATACGCGACCTAAAAGAGGTAGTGCACTATTCTCGCAAGCGTCACCGTACTTGGAAATTGGCACTTATCGCTGGAAGTATTCTCGGTGCCTGCATCTTTTGGTATTTCAGCAACCTAGATCAGGAATCAGCCCAAAACCGCCAGAAAGACGTGAAGATAGTAGAGTTGTGGCAGAAAGCCGACACCACTATTGCTTATCAGAAGATGGATACCGTCCTTTGGGAAAGGAATTTAAACTACAACGAGCGCCTCAATGGTGCCAATGCATATAAAGCCTACTATCTCACCGATTATAACCAGAGGGCAGAGAGTTCACGCCTCAATTCTGCAAAATACAAGCAGCAGGCAGACACCGCCTCTACCGACGAAAGGAAGAAAGCCTATTTGAAGTCTTCCGAAAAGGAACAGGAAGACTACGAGAAATACAAGAAGCGCTTTGAGGAACTCGCAGCAAAAGATTTCAAGGCTGTGAAAGAACTGGCGCTGAAAGATACCCAGGGAGCTGTTGACTCTATGAAGAGCAGCAGCAATACCAAACGTGCGTGGATGATCTACCTCATCATTCTCATCCCGCTATATATCATATCAGGCTACCCCAGAGGCTATATATTATCACGTCACCGTCGCCAGGCAAGTCTCATGCGAGGCTTGCAGAAGTGGGGATTCCGTTTGGCAGCATTCTTCTTCGGAGTAGGTCTTGCCATGCAGTTACTCCCCGACGATATTGTGAAATATCGCTATTCCAACGGCTATACGGAGACCCGTAAAGAGGTCAACCCCGCCAACTTCATCTATATCGTGATGAAGATCGGACTGATGGTTGTGGGCGTATTTATCTTCTGTTTCATCTCAGTTTTCATTATGACATTCGAAACCGTCACAGGTCTGATTCGTAATTTCAACTGGCAAGAGATTTTAAGCAAGAAGACTCAGCCACAGAGCTGAAACATTTAGAATTACTTAGTTTGCGTAGGTCCGTTCCCACAGGACCAAAAGAAATGAAGGGTGCATCTTTTGAAGTGAACCCCGAAAGTTAGACAAAAAACTTTCGGGGTTTATTATGCAAAAGAGAAAGAAGCATGGTTATGCAGAATGTCTGAAGTACATGCAAATGATCAAAGAAGGAACATCCATTCATGCAATTCACATGAAGTATGGCATAAATGAAGACCGCCTTCATGTTCTATGGAACCGCTATCAATCAGACGGGCGTTCTGGTTTATTTAAAAGAAAGAATATAAGGGCAGATCTTGCATTAAAGAAAGAAATCGTGCTTGATATTGAAGAAAATCATTTAACTTTGCACGCAGCTTCGCTCAAATATGGAGCTTGCTCCCAACGAATATCTGTATGGTTACAGCAATACAGAACGGATGGCTTGGCAGCTTTGAACAGCACAAAAAGGCGAGGGCGACCACCAGGTATGGGAAGACCCAAAAAGAACAGTAAACCACTCACAGAACTTGAAAGGCTCCGTAAGGAAGTGCAAGAACTCAAGACAGAGAATGCTCTGCTAAAAAAAGTGAGAGCCTTAGTCGAGGAAAGGAATGCCCGACTACGCGAGATTGGGCAAGGGCCATCGAAGAACTAAGGCGCGAGGGACATCCCCTGCAGTTTATGCTGCATTGGATGAAGATGGCTCGTTCTGTATTCTATTACCATATATCGCATATGGATGACAGCGATGGATATGATAGAATCAGGACTAGTATAAAGCAGATTTATGACAAGAATCATGGGCGCTATGGGTACAGACGAATCTGTATGGAACTGCGCAACAAAGATATAGTCATTAATCACAAGACTGTACAGAAACTGATGAATCAGATGGGACTTAAGGCAAATGCCAAGAAACGGCACTATCACTCCTACAAGGGGGAAATAGGCAAGATTGCTCCGAATGTACTGGAACGTAATTTTTGCGCAGACAGACCCAATCAGAAATGGACTACAGATGTTACACAAGTGTGCATAAATGACAGAAAGCTATACTTGTCGCCCATATTGGATATGTTTGATGGCAGTATTATATCTTACGCTATTTCCAGCAGTCCTAACTTGCAGATGGTAATACATATGCTCAAGAAGGCTTTTAAGAAGTATCCACGACTGGATGGTCTCACACTGCACTCAGATCAGGGCTGGCATTATCAGCATGGCATGTACCAGAAGATGCTGAAAGACCACAATATCACACAAAGCATGTCCCGTAAAGGCAACTGTCTGGACAATGCAATCATGGAGAATTTCTTTGGCCTGATGAAGAACGAACTCTTATATGCTAACAAGTTTGAAAGCATAGAGGACTTTGAAAGGTCATTAAGAAAATATATTGATTGGTATAACAATAAAAGACAAAAATTGAGGTTAAAAGGAATGAGCCCGGCACAATACCGAGCTCACTACTATAGAGAGTTGAATAATTAATGTTTAATTTAATGTCCAACTTTTCGGGGTCACATCACTGAGGTTCCCTCCTTTATTTTTGTTTATCTGATTGATGCAGAGACTATATTGTTGCTGTACGATTGCAGGCAGTCATCTTCTCTGCCGATGTTTACCCTGACATTAGCACTTGATTACAGACTGTTGTCTGCTTTAGGAAAGACAACGGTCGGCGTAAACGATTTAGCCTCTTCAAAATCCATCAAGGCATAGGATATGATGATGCACACATCGCCAACTTGCACTTTACGTGCTGCAGCACCATTCAGGCAAATACAGCCACTGCCTCGTTCTCCCTTAATAATATAGGTTTCAAAGCGTTCGCCATTATTATTATCTACTATCTGGACTTTCTCCCCTGCTATCATATTGGCAGCATCCATCAAATCTTCATCGATGGTGATACTTCCCATATAGTTAAGATTTGCCTCTGTCACTGTCACACAGTGAAGTTTTGACTTCATTACCTCTATCATCATGACTATGCCTTATATTTAATGTGATCAATGAGTCGGATTGGAGTCTTTCCACAATATACTGTGATGCAACCTACGACGTAGGGAGTATCGTCCCAAGCGGCAATATCCTGCAAGGTGTTACCGTCAACGATAGAGAAATATTCCACTTCAAGGCCATCCACCGCATTGATGGTATTGACCACAAAATCATGGGTTTCGCCCACAGTATGCGTCTTAGCGTAAGAGATACTTTCCTTCAGGGTCTTGTAGATGGCAGGTGCTATGGCGCGCTCATCTTTAGCCAACAGGGTGTTGCGTGAACTGCGTGCCAATCCGTCAGCATCGCGCACGATGTCGCATTCCACAATCTGCACTTTCAAACCGAGTTGTTTCACCATAGCCTTGACGACAGCAATCTGCTGCCAGTCTTTCTCACCAAAGTAGGCACGATTGGGCTTAACGATATAAAACAAGCGGCTCACCACCTGACACACACCATTGAAGTGTCCGGGACGGTGTGCACCTTCCATTACCGTTGAAACTGGCGGAAATTCAAACTGACGAGTGTCTGGAGTAGGATACATCTCCTCCACAGAAGGAGCCAGCACATAATCAGCTCCACACGCATCGAGCAACTGACAGTCGGCATCAAGCGTGCGTGGGTAATTTTTCAAATCATTCTTGTCGTTGAACTGTGTAGGATTGACAAACACCGACACTACGGTAATGCCATTCTCCTTGACACTACGCCTAACCAACGATGCATGTCCTTCATGGAGGGCACCCATGGTTGGAACCAAACCTATTTCTTTTCCATTTTTTCGGTCTTCAAACAATTGGTTTTGAAGATCTACGATTTTACTGAAAACTTTCATTTCAAATTTCTTTGTTTTTCTAAAGCGAGTGCAAAATAACTACTTTTTTATCAAATAATGAAAGGATTTGGTGAAAATATGCCAAAAGAAGGTACAAAAACCTTAAAATATCGCATTTACAAATCATTTTTTGAAAAAAAATTCGTATCTTTGCAAAGATTAAATCATTCAATAATATGGCAAAGAAGATATTGTTCATCAACCAAGAGATTGTTCCTTATGTACCGGAAACAGACCTTTCACACATGGGTAAGGCATTGCCTCAAGTCATGCAAGAGAGTGGTCACGAGATTCGCACCTTCATGCCCAAATGGGGTAATATCAATGAACGTCGCGGTCAACTACATGAAGTGATCCGTCTCTCAGGTATGAATCTTATCATCGACGATACCGACCATCCATTGATTATCAAGGTAGCTTCTATCGTCCAGACTCGCATACAGGTATATTTCATTGACAACGATGATTATTTCACTCGTCGTCAGATGGACAAGGATGAAAACGGTATGGACTATGCAGACAATGGCGAGCGTGCAATTTTCTTCGCTCGTGGCGTATTGGAAACTGTTAAGAAGCTCCGTTGGGTACCCGATATCATCCACGTACAGGGATGGATGGGAGCCGTAGTACCCTTGTTTATCAAAAAGGCCTATTATGATGAACCTTCATTTGCCAATACCAAGGTAGTCACCTCGTTGTTCCCCAACCAGATGACAAGTGATTTGGCGCCCAACTTCAAAAAGTGTCTTGAGTTCCGCGATATTACAGCCGACACCCTCACAAAATACAACGAAGTATTTGATGCTACAGAACTGGCAAAGTTGGCTATCGACTATAGCGACGGTGTCATTGCTGCCCATCAAGACACAGAAGCAGACTGGATGAACTACGCCGCAGAGCAGGGCATCCCCACTCTCGCCTATCCCGATGCTGATTTCGGTAAGGCTTATGAAGAGTTCTACGAAAAGATTTAATGCAAACCTTAATAAGGTAAAAGATAAATTAGGATATCATTAAGATAATCATTACTTCAATGACAAAGAAAACACTATTAACAGCTATTGTCCTCCCACTGATGGCAATCTGCTCTTGCGACGAGGAAACAGCAAACGTCGGTAATTCTATTAGCGACAGCGCTGACTTGTTTGCTATTGCAACCGACTCTTTTCAGGTGAGTTCTCGGTCGCTTGTGGTCGATTCGGTGATTTCACGAAGTGAATACAGCTATCTCGGTCGCATCAAAGATCCAGAGACCGGATCATATATCACGAGTGACTACATGTCGCAGTTTACCTTGCTTGAAAACGAAAGCAATGCCATCTTCCCTCCAAAGGATAGTGTGGCAAGTCTGATTGACAATGAAATCGTAGCAGACTCATGCGTACTGAATGTTGTTGTCAACAAGTGGCAAGGTGACTCTCTCGCAGCTTTGAAACTCTCTGTTTTTGAGATTGGCAATCCTGTAGAAGAAGGAAAAACCTACTATACTAATTTCGATCCTGCTGCAAAGGGTCATATCCGTGAAGACGGACTGCACGAAAACAAGATTTTCTCTATCGTCAATCTTCAGTTGAGTGACAGTCTGCGTAAAGTGCAGCAATCAGGTTCCTATTATGAGTATGTCAGCATTCCCCTCAACAAGGAATATACCGACAAGGATGGTAATACCTACAACAACTATGGTACCTACCTGATGCGCACCTACTATGCTCATCCAGAATACTTTAAGAACTCATATAACTTCATCCATAAAGTATGTCCCGGTTTCTATTTCAAGATTACAGACGGACTGGGACTGATGAACGAGGTGAGTCGTACACAGCTGATGATTTATTTCCGTGGCAAAGAGGGTGGCAAGACCTACGTGGGTAGCAAAACCTTTAACGGCACAGAGGAAGTATTGCAGACAACCCGTATCACCAACGACAAGAAGACTGTGGCTCGCTTGGCTTCAGACAATAGTTGCACCTATCTGAAAACACCTGCCGGTATTTTCACAGAAGTGACCCTGCCCATTGATGACATCAAGCGCAACCATGAGAATGATACGATCACGTCTGCTAAGATTGTATTCAACAAGATGAATACCCAAAACGATCTCAGCAATAACCTCCTTCAGCAACCCACACAATTGTTGATGGTAGAGAAAGACAGTCTCTATTCGTTCTTTGAGAATCTGAAAGTCACAGACAACAAGACATCGTATTTGGCAACATACAGCAGTACAAAGAATACCTATACATACAGCAATATCTCCAACCTCATCAATCATCTCTATAAGAAGAAGCAGGCTGGTGGTAGCAATTATACTGCAACACATCCTAATTGGAACAAGGTTGTATTGGTGCCTGTCAAGACTGTGACCACCTCGTCAACATCTTACTATCAGACGACAACCACTATTACCGGTATCAACAACGAGATGTCGCTGACCAGTGTTCGCCTTGTGGGAGGTAGCGAGAATGCCCATACCCCACTCCACATTACCGTCATATACAGTAGAAACCAATAGTCATCATTATGGCCGATAATTTTCTGGAGAAGCATTTCGAAGAATATGAGGCTCGCAAAGCCGCTTATCTCCGTAAGAAGAAACATCTACCCAAGATCAAGAAACCATCGATACAACGGCCTGACGACGAAGCACTATAAGTAAAAGCCCCGATTTCATGAAAGATGAAATCGGGGCTTTCTGTTTCGCATCAATATAGTAAGGTTCATCTGACATTTCGAGTGATGAACGATCAATGATGGTGTATATCAGCAATTTGGGAAATTCTGTTTCCCACAAAACCCTTAATATACAAGACTAAGAGAATTCAAAAGTCTTAATTTGCATATAATGTAAGAAGAGATTGTTTTTAATAGCCCAAGTATTAAGTAAACTCTTTGCTGTAAACAACTTATACAAGATAATTTTAAAACAATCATAGATTATTTAATATGCCATCACTCCAAATTCCTGAAGCCCCCAAAATATCACATGATGAAACAGCAAAACCCGAACAAATCTCGTTGACGACCCGAACACACCGGGAATAAATAGCACAACTTAAACTGCAATCATTCAGAATACATGATACGGTAAGGGTTCTGGCATTGCCTCCTCCAGATTGGTAGGATGAACAAAACGGAAGCGAGCGCCACCATGATAGGTATTGTCGAGCCATATACGTCCTCCAAGTATCTCTATGATCTGACGACATATCTGCAATCCAAGACCAGTGCCTTTGGTAAACTGGTCAAGTTTGACAAAACGATCGAAAATCTTTTCAGCATATTCCGGTTTGATGCCACATCCCTGATCGGTAACAGCAAACGAAGCACTCTCGTCATCATGGTCCACAACAAGTGACACAGTAATATTACCTTTGTCACTAAACTTAATGGCATTGGTAAGCAGATTGACAAGTACTTGCCGCAGACGTGTCTTATCGGTAACGAAATGAACAGACGGTTCGTCACACTCAAAAACGAAATGTATGGGTTTACGACACGTCATCTCTACCGATTCTATTGTTGTCTGGCACAATTGCTTCACATCACACAGAGTCAACTCCATCCTTACATGTCCACTCTCTATACGCGAGAGATCGAGCACATCGTTGATGAGATTGAGCAACGCATTGGTATTCTCTTGTATGACATTGCTGAAATGGGTTTTCTCTTGAACGCCCAAATCTTCTGACTGTGTAGCCAACAAATCTGAGAATCCCACAATAGCATTGAGTGGCGTGCGGATTTCATGACTCATATTGGCAAGAAAAGCCGATTTCATATGATTAGCTTCCTCGGCTTTATCACGTGCCTCTTCCAATTCCTTTCCTTTCTGAATCAGTTCTTTGCGTAAGCGGTGAGACTTGATAAGTGCCACAATGGCAATACTGAGTCCTATACTGAGAAACACCGTGGCAAAAAGGATGTAGTCGATAACCACACTATGTTTCTCGAAGAATGGTTTCGGCTCATTTATAATCGTAAAACCTTCGGGCAACCGGCTCTCGCTGATGTCTAAATCCTGCATGCGCCGATAGTCGAAGACAAAACCTTCATTCAGATATACCCATCCTTGGTCAGAGCGTGTTTCAAGATAATCCTTACACATCTCACCAAGTTTCTCATTCTTGTTAGCATATTCAGGAATCCAACCACCCACAGCCCATCCATTCATACCCGATCCCGCAACAGAGAATACCGGTAGTGACGGATTGAGCGTACGAAACAGTTCTGCAGAATGGCTCACATTGAAACTGTTGTTAGCATCAAGTCGCCAAGAGCCTATCAGAAGTACATCAGTTTCGGGATTAAGCCGTTTTATTTTCTTGGCTAACGTATCAAAAAAGCCTGTACGCCCATCATAATAATGCATCTTAATATTGCTGAACTTAGCTTGCCGCATATCCTTGCGTGCCAAGGCTTGCAATGACACACCGCCCAACGAATTATCGGAAACGAAATAATAGTTTTTCGCATGAGGATACATCCGTTTGGCTAACTCTATATTTTTCTCAACAGAATAGCGCGTCAGAATACCACCAATAAGATTATAGTCCTGATAATCAGAGCGCAAGTATTTTAATTCAGGGGTCCACGATGCCACATCGGTTGTATCATCCGGCAATTCCACCATGGAAAAGCTACAACCACCTACGAGCACTGGGATTTTCTTATACTCTGGGTTTGGAATAGAAAGGAAAGTAGATACTGCCTCACGGCCCGTCAGCACTACGATATCGGGGCGCATGTGACCATTATTGTATTTGCTGATGATGCCTTCCATCCATTTGCGCCAGTCTTTTATGTCGATCATTCCATTACAGTTCATGCTCTCCACAAAAAGACGCGAATTGGGAATATTTGTCTTGACATAATTGGAAAACTCTCCCAAATTATCAGCAACTATCTTGTTGTCGGGTTCATAAGAAGTCACATAGAGAATGCGGTCATCGGCTAAAAGTCGGTGAGGCATGCCTAACATAAGCAACAATAGACAAATGTGTGTCCAAAAGGAAATATTCTTATAAATCCTATTCATGATGCAAAGATACTGTTTTTTATTGCTTTCTGCGAATAATTAACCAGAATATTTTCAATCAAAACATTTTTTCCCTATCTTTCCTCTATAAAACCTAATTTCATTTCCCTGCACAAGCAACAAAACCCACAAGAACGCATAATTGTGGTGCATAGTTATCCGTCACAGTTCCTCTTCCGACCTGTGATAATCAGATACTTTCCTCTTCGAGTTTTACTCAGACTGGGTTCCATCTCCAGCAGTGCCATTGGTTAATTTGCAATCACGGGGTGTCACCACCACAAAGATAGTAGCCTTGGCACGGCTGGTATATCTTGTCACCCTTTAGTGCAGGGTGTCAAAATCATGTTGTCAAAGTCCTTATAGCCGACTCCTT
>NZ_NPJB01000028.1:0-39859 GCF_002251345.1 Prevotella sp. P4-119
ATTATACTATGTATTGATGCGCGCTATTTCACTTCGTATTTTTGAATAATTCTATCGTTTCGTTTACATTCGGGATGCATTCGGGATGCATTCGGGATGCATTCGGGATGCATTCGGGATGTTATCATAAGCCATACGCGGTTAGTCTGATGCAAATACGTGAAAAGCCTCAAATAATTCTGCTGTAAGTCCCAACTAAGTCCCAACTAAGTCCCATGATTTTGCGGACTACAATGGGAAAATATTGGGAGAAACAACCTACCTGCATAGTGGGGCAAACAATCTATCAAACCTATCGCCTGCTCCACAAACCACCGCTTCAGCCTTTTACTACAAAACAGAAACCAATCGTATCAGACTGCATAATATGCTTTTTTAATACTTTAGTACACTACTTGAAAACTTTTTTTGTAATTTTGCACACGGAATAATAAAACATCATTCATCTATGATTCTTCATTACGACGTACTGGTGATAGGAGGCGGACACGCTGGATGCGAGGCAGCATGCGCTTCGGCAAACATGGGAGCAAAGACTTGTCTCGTCACCATGGATATGAACAAAATAGCACAAATGTCGTGCAACCCGGCTGTGGGAGGCATTGCCAAAGGACAAATCGTGCGAGAAATAGACGCGCTCGGCGGACAGATGGGTCTCGTGACAGACGCTACTGCCATTCAGTTTCGTATGCTCAACAGAAGCAAAGGACCTGCCATGTGGAGTCCACGAGCACAATGCGACCGAGGAAAATTCATTTGGGAATGGAGAAACATACTCGACAAAACCGATAATCTCGATATTTGGCAAGACCAAGCAGACGAACTCTTGGTGGAGAAGAAATGTGCCGTAGGTGTGAAAACAATATGGGGTGTGGAACTGCGTGCCAAAGCGATCATCATCACAGCGGGCACTTTCCTCAACGGACTGATGCACATCGGACGTACCATGGTGCCGGGTGGACGTATCGCAGAACCGGCAGTTCCCCACTTTACCGAAAGTATTACCCGACACGGAATTCGTTCAGAACGCATGAAAACGGGAACTCCTGTGCGCATAGACCGCCGTTCGGTAGATTTCAACGAGATGGTAGTTCAAGAAGGAGAACACGATTTTCACCAATTTTCCTATATGGGCAAACACAGAGTGTTACCTCAACTGACCTGTTGGACTTGCAACACAAATGCTAAGGTGCACGAGATTCTGCGCTCTGGACTTAAAGACTCTCCTCTTTATAATGGACAGATTCAATCCATAGGTCCACGCTACTGCCCTTCGATAGAAACCAAGCTCGTGACGTTTGCAGACCGCGAACAGCACCCGCTGTTCCTCGAACCAGAAGGAACCGACACCAACGAAATGTATCTGAACGGCTTTTCATCATCACTCCCGATGGAGGTACAAATAGAAGCCTTGCGACAAATTCCTGCTTTCCGTAACATCAAAGTCTATCGACCTGGTTACGCCATCGAATACGACTTCTTCGACCCAACCCAACTGAAACATTCGTTGGAATCGAAAATCATATCAGGACTGTTCATGGCAGGACAGGTGAACGGAACAACAGGATACGAGGAGGCTGGCGGACAAGGTACCATTGCCGGAATCAACGCCGCTATATTCTGCACAGGAGGCGAACCGCTCGTTCTGCATCGCGACGAAGCTTATATCGGCGTACTCATCGACGACCTCGTCACAAAAGGCGTCGATGAACCCTACCGCATGTTCACATCAAGAGCAGAATACCGCATCCTACTCCGACAAGATGATGCCGACGCTCGTCTCACCGAGAAGGCTTACCAACTCGGCGTGGCTAAAACAGACCGATTCAACTGGTGGATGGAGAAGAAACAATGCATCGAAGAAATCGAAAGATTCTGCCAAACATTCCCCATTAAACCCCGTCTCATCAACGGAGCGCTGGAGGCAATGGGTTCTACCCCACTCGTCTATGGTTGCAAACTTGAAGACTTGATCACACGACCCGAACTCAACATCGACAAACTTGAGGAGGTCATTCCCGAACTGAAAGAGCAACTCGACCGCTTACCAAACCGCAGAGAGGAAATCAAAGAGGCTGCAGAGGTACATATCAAATATAAAGGTTACATCGAGCGCGAGCGTATCGTAGCCGACAAAATGCACCGTTTGGAGAATATCCGCATCAAAGACCACTTCAATTATAACGAGCTTCAGCAATTAAGCACAGAGGCAAGACAGAAACTAACTGCAATAAACCCCGAAACACTCGCGCAAGCAAGTCGCATACCTGGCGTATCCCCCAGCGATATCAACGTGTTACTCGTGCTGTTAGGAAGATAAAGTTTCACGTGAAACAACAACAATATTAAATAAATTACACGATTATGAACAACCCAGTATTATTGGAAAATCTTCGATGCATTCCGGATTTTCCGAAGAAAGGCATTAATTTCCGCGACGTAACAACACTCTATAAGAATCCAGAGTGCATGAAGATTATGGTCGATGAAATGTATGAACTCTACAAAGAGAAGGGAATCACCAAAATTGTAGGCATCGAAAGCCGCGGTTTTGTCATGGCCGCTGCCCTCGCTACTAAACTCGGCGCAGGTGTTGTATTGGCAAGAAAACCTGGAAAACTCCCCGCTACGGTTATCAAAGAGTCTTTTTCTAAAGAGTACGGAGTAGACACCGTTGAAATGCACATCGACTCTATCGATGAAAACGACGTAGTTCTTATCCACGACGATCTACTTGCCACCGGTGGAACCGCAAAGGCAACTTTAAAACTCGTGAACCACTTCCATCCCAAGAAAGTATATATGAACTTTATCATCGAAATAACTGACGAAGGACTGCACGGACGCGATTGCCTTGAAAAGGACGTAGAAGTAACAACCTTGATGGTTATTTAAATCATTCTCACATATCCCTGTTTCACGTGAAACAACAGCAACATGACTAAAGAAGAGAACGAGGCGCGCATTGCAAGACTAAAATCTATTGTGCTGAATATGCCAGAGAAACCGGGCAGCTATCAGTACTACGACGAAAATGGCACTATAATATATGTAGGCAAAGCCAAACGCTTAAAATCGCGCGTCTCGTCCTATTTTCACACAGAAGTAGATCGTTTCAAGACTAAAGTACTTGTATCGAAGATTCACGATATAAGCTATACGGTAGTAAACACCGAAGAGGACGCGCTATTATTGGAAAATTCGCTCATTAAGAAGTATAACCCTCGATACAACGTACTGCTTAAAGACGGCAAGACCTACCCCAGCATTTGCATCACCAAAGAGTATCTTCCTCGTATTTTCAGCACGCGTACTATCAATAAGAAATGGGGAACGTATTATGGGCCATATTCTCATGTGGCTTCGATGAATGCCGTGTTGGATCTTATCAAAAAGCTCTATCATCCCCGCAGTTGCCGTTTTCCCATCACCTGGGATGGCGTAGAGCAACGTAAATATCAGGTTTGCCTGGAATACCACATGAAGAATTGCGGTGCGCCATGCATTGGTAAACAGAGTATGGAAGACTATCAACGTAACATCGAACAGGCCCGCGAGATTCTAAAAGGCAACACTCGTGAGGTTTTACGCGCCATGAAAGACGAAATGATGGCTTTGGCGGAGGAATTACGGTTTGAAGAGGCAGAAGAAGTGAAACGTCGATATTTGCTCATCGACCAATTTGTTTCGAAGAGCGAAGTAGTAAGCCATACGATTAATAATGTTGATGTACTTTCTATTACTAATGACGAAAAAATTGCTTTCGTCAACTATATCCATGTAGCGAATGGCGCAATCAACCAGAGCTTCACATTTGAATATAAGAAGCGCTTGGATGAAAGCGATGAAGAATTGCTTCAATTGGCGATTGTAGAGATGCGTGAACGCTTTCAAAGCAATGCGCGGGAGATTATACTACCACAGGAAATAAACTGCAATCTGGAGGGAGTAACCATTACTGTACCACAACGCGGCGACAAGAAAACGCTTCTCGATCTTTCCCTTATGAACGGGAAACAGTATAAATTTGACCGACTAAAGCAAGCAGAAAAGTTAAATCCTGAACAGAAATCAGTACGACTGATGAAAGAAATACAGGACGCACTCCATTTGCCTAAACTTCCATATCAGATAGAATGTTTCGACAACTCCAATATTAGCGGTACAGACGCCGTGGCTGCATGCGTCGTTTTCAAGAAGGCAAAACCTTCAAAACAAGACTATCGTAAGTATAATATAAAGACTGTGGTTGGTGCAGATGACTACGCAAGCATGAAGGAAGTAGTTGGTAGGCGTTATCGTCGTCTGATAGACGAACAACAACCTCTACCTGATCTCATTATTGCCGATGGTGGAAAGGGGCAGATGGAGGTTATTCGCGAAGTCATTCAAGATGAATTGAAACTAGACATTCCTATCGCAGGATTGGCAAAAGATGACCGTCACAGAACTAATGAACTGCTCTACGGATTTCCACCAAGGGTAATTGGAATGAAGACAGACTCAGAACTGTTCCGACTTTTCACTCAAATACAAGATGAAGTGCACCGTTTTGCAATTACATTCCACCGCGACAAGCGTTCCAAGCACCAACTCCACAGCGAACTTGACGATATTAAAGGTATTGGTCCTAAAACGCGAGACAGTCTCTTGAAGGCTCTAAAAAGCGTTAAACGTATTCGCGAAGCAGACTTAAATACCCTAAATAAGATTGTGGGCGAAGCCAAAGCAAATATTATCTTTGAGCATTTCAACAAACCATAAAGCATGCACAAAAAGATCGGTCTGAGTCAATAACCATGCAGCATAAGTTAAACAAGCAAAGAAACAGTCCGAAAAACGCTTTAATTTGCCGCTCAGAGACAACGAGCAACATATATAGAGAGTTTATCCACAATAATAATCAAACGGCTTTAGATAAAAAAAACATATTCATTAACAAAAAAACACAACCAAAGTAATAGTTAAACAAACCTATCATTTTAAAAACCTTTATTATAATAGTAAGGAGTAAGACAACGCTTACTTGATATATCGCTCACTTAATCGTACCTCTGCGACTACAGCCCTTAGGTACTAACATTCGGAAATAAAAAAGAAAATGGGATTTTCTTTTGTATTTCGCTCACTTAATCGTACCTCTGCGACTACGTCGCTTAGGTACTAACATTCGGAAATAAAAAAGAAAATGGGATTTTCTTTTGTATTTCGCTCACTTAATCGTACCTTTGTAGCATGAGAGTAGTAATACAACGCGTACAGCACGCCAGCGTAACAATAGAAGGCACGTTACATTCCAAAATTGGTAAAGGTTATCTTATCCTATTTGGAGTGTGTGAAGAAGATACTTCTGAAGATGTGGAATGGCTGGTAAAAAAGATAGTAGGCCTAAGAGTCTTTGAAGATGAAAACGGAGTGATGAATCGTTCTATTATGGAAGAAGATGGTGAAGCACTCGTAGTTAGCCAGTTTACACTATATGCAAGCTATAAGAAAGGCAACCGGCCATCTTGGTTTCGTGCAGCCTGTCACGAGATTTCCATACCTCTATACGAGGAATTTTGCAGTAAGTTAAGTGAAGCAATGAACAAGCCTGTTGGCACAGGAGAATTTGGGGCAGACATGAAAGTGGAACTCTTGAACGATGGTCCTGTTACCATCTGCATGGACACCAAAAACAAGGAATAGCTAACAAATAGAAACAGATAAGCTTGATGATTAAAAGGTTTTTAACCGAAGAAAAGTGGTCAACTATGGCCTATATCTTAAACATAGTGGGCTTAGTGATGATATTCACACGAAAATCATGGGATACATACAACCCATGGTATGGTTTAATAGGAGGGCTATTGATTGTGTTAGGCTTTAGCATCAACACATACATAGATTTCCCCCACCCTTTTCGTCAAGCAGAAACATCTAAAAAATTTGGGATTATATTTCGAATTTGCGTAATAATAGTACTCATCATCTTGCTTATCTATACAATATTTGAAGAACAGGCAGAACTATCTTTGAACATGTAAATACTTCTAAATAATGACTATAAAAGAAGCTCAAGAAACAGTTGACAATTGGATCAAAGAATACGGAGTACGTTATTTCTCCGAACTTACCAATATGGCTTGCCTAACAGAAGAGGTAGGTGAGCTGGCTCGTATCATAGCCAGGAAATATGGCGATCAGAGTTTCAAAGAAGGTGAAAAGTGTGACCTTAGCGACGAGATGGCCGATGTGTTATGGGTGTTACTATGCCTTGCCAACCAAACAGGTGTGGACCTGACAGAAGCATTGGCACGTAACCTTGCAAAGAAAACACAACGCGACGCCACACGCCACATCAACAATCCAAAGTTGAAGTAATAACTAAAAGTCATTGCCCCACCCCTCCCAAGGGGCAATATTTCATTTACAAATAAAAAAACAACAATAAAAAAAGAACATTATGGCAGAGAAACTGAACAACAAACAAGACGAGAACAAGTATGAAAAAGCTTTGAGTCTCTACAATTGTGAAGTATCCGACGAAGAAGTGCGTGACGCAGTCCGCAAGATAATCGCAGAGAAAGTTCATGAAAACGACAACCTTGAGGTGAAAAAATTCCTCATGGGTAGTGTTGAACTTACAACGTTGAAGACCACCGATTCAGAGGATAGTGTACTTGCATTTACCGAGCGCGTCAACCAGTTTGACGAGCAATATCCAGAACTACCCCATGTAGCCACTATTTGTGTCTATCCTTGTTTTGCTAAAACAGTTAGCGAAACACTTGAAGTTGATGGAGTAGAGATTGCCTGCGTGAGCGGCAGTTTTCCCTCATCACAGGCACTTATCGAGGTAAAGGTAGCAGAGACTGCCCTTGCAATAAAGGATGGTGCAACAGAGATAGATATTGTCATGCCAGTAGGAAAATTCCTAAGTGGCAACTATGAAGAAGTGGCAGATGAAATCTCCGAACTGAAGAATGTATGTGGAGAGAAGAAGATGAAGGTAATTCTTGAAACTGGGTGCTTGAAAACAGCAGCCAATATTAAGAAGGCCTCTATCCTTTCTATGTATGCAGGAGCAGATTATATCAAGACCTCAACAGGAAAGTTAGAACCCGCTGCAACCCCGGAAGCTGCTTATGTTATGTGTCAAGCTATCAAGGAATATTATGATAAGACAGGCATCCAGATAGGTTTCAAGCCTGCTGGCGGTCTCAATACCGTCATGGACGCCATCACGATGTACACTATAGTCAAGGAAGTTTTGGGTGAAAAATGGCTCACCAACCAATGGTTCCGTATGGGCACATCACGCCTTGCCAACCTGCTTTTGAGCGAGGTGGTAGGTCATGAGACCAAGTTCTTCTAAAGGCGACGCTCTATCACGTAGTCAACATAGGCAGTCAAGGCATCCTTGACTGTCTTTTCTTTTACGCTATTGTTGATGTAAGACATACATATCTTACTCATTTCCAACATCTTTTGTTCAGCATATTCAATACCGCCGTTATTCTTTGCAAACTCTACCAGTACCGCAATTTCATCCTTATTGACTGTGCCTTCTTTTACTTTACGTGCCAAAGTCAACATCGACTCCATTGGTGTATGATTAAGTGCATATATTACAGGAAGCGTTAGCTTACCTTCCATCATATCGTTTCCTGTGGGCTTGCCAATTTCTTTAGAATCATAATAATCAAATATATCATCTCTGATTTGGAACATAACACCCAAAGTCTGTCCAAATTCGCCAGCTTTTTCTATTTCTTCATCGGATGCACCAGTAGATAAGGCACCGATTACGCAACATGCTTCAAAGAGCGCAGCCGTTTTCTGTTTGATAACCTGATAATAAACTTCCTCGCTAATCTCCTGATTTTGAATGTTCGACAGTTGTAGTATTTCACCTGCAGCAAGTGTCCGGCCGAGTTCAGAGAGGTTCTGCACAATACGTTTATTACCTGTTTTAGCAACATTGAGCAACGCAGTAGAAAGTATAAAATCACCCACAAGTACAGCTACCTTATTATTAAAAGTAGCATTAACCGATGCCTGTCCGCGTCGTTCATCACTTTCATCCACCACATCATCATGCACAAGAGAAGCAGTATGCAGTAGCTCAAGACCTACAGCAGCATGCTGGGTCTCTACCGATACCTGCCCATAGTTCTTCGCTACGAGTAAAGTCAACATAGGTCTCATACGTTTTCCACCTCGTTGTCTGATGTGATCCAACACTTGAGAAAGCAAAGCTTCATCATGTTTGAGATTACTATTCATCAACTCAATAAAATCGTTGAGTTCCTTCTCTATTGGGTGCTTAATAAGTGATAAATGATCCATAATCGCAGAAATTTAATGCAAAAATAGTGAAAATCTCGCAGTAATGAGAAATTATTTAGTAATTTTACGCAGAAAATAGAAAATGTTATGAATAAACTATTCCTTTTAGACGCTTACGCACTGATATACCGTTCATATTACGCCTTTATCAAGAACCCGCGTATCAATTCCAAGGGGCTGAATACTTCAGCAATCGTAGGGTTTGTAAACACCCTCCAGGAAGTACTTACGAAAGAGCAACCCACACACATTGGCGTGGCATTTGACCCTCATGGACCCACATTTCGCAGCGAAGCATTCCCAGAATACAAAGCACAACGTGAGGCAACTCCAGAAGACATCCGCAAGTCTGTTCCCATCATCAAAGACCTCTTGCGTGCATGGAACATATCCATCCTTGAAGTTGATGGCTATGAAGCTGATGATGTGATAGGTACTTTGGCCACAAAGGCAGGCGAGTTGGGTGTTGACACCTATATGCTCACGCCCGATAAGGACTATGGCCAATTGGTGACAGAACACGTGCACATCTATCGTCCGCGACATGGCGGTGGTTATGAAGTAATGGGACCAGAAGAAGTGAAAGCCAAATACAACATCCCCTCGCCTACTGCTGTCATCGACTTGCTCGCCTTAATGGGCGATGCAGCCGACAACTTTCCAGGTTGCCCAGGTGTTGGAGAAAAGACAGCAGCCAAACTCATCGGCCAATTTGGAAACATCGACCAGCTCCTTGCCCATACCTCAGAACTGAAAGGTGCATTGAAGACAAAAGTCGAAACCCACGTCGATGACATCCGCCTATCACTTTTCCTCGCCACAATCAAAACCGATGTTCCCGTCGAACTCAACCTCGACGAATTGAAGGTGAGTCACCCCAATGAGGAAGAACTGGGTCGTTTACTCGAAGAATTAGAGTTTAAGAGCCTTGCCAACAAGATTCTTAAAAAATCTAAAAATACTCAAACATCTGCTAATCCTCAGCTCTCTCTCTTTGCAGAATTTGCGCCCGAGAGTGCGGAAAGCTCAAAATTTTCGAGTTTTGAGAGCTTAAAAACCACTCCTCACAAATATCATCTTGTTGATAATGAGGAAGAAATGCAACGCATTTGTGACTATTTTAGGACAGTTGAAATTGTCAGTCTAGACACAGAGACCACTTCGACAACAGCAATAGACGCAGAACTCGTAGGTTTGAGCTTTGCGACAAAGGAACACGAAGCGTATTACGTACCAGTGCCAGCAGATAGAGCCGAAGCACAAAAAGTAGTTGAAATTTTCCGCCCGATCTATGAGAGCGACAAAATAGTAAAGGTTGGACAAAATCTAAAATACGATTTGGAAGTGTTGCGCAACTATGACATTCATCTGCAAGGTCCGATGTTCGACACCATGATAGCCCATTATCTTCTCCAACCCGAACTGCATCACAACATGGACTACATGGCAGAAGCATATCTCCACTACCAAACCATCCACATCGACGAACTGATAGGACCGAAAGGAAAAAAGCAACGTTCGATGCGCGACCTCACTCCCGAACAGGTCTATGAATATGCTGCCGAGGACGCAGACATTACTCTTCAACTGAAAAACCATCTTGAGCCACAACTCAAAGAATATGGTGCTGACCGCCTGTTCTACGATATCGAGATGCCATTGATGCCTGTATTGGCAGAAATGGAAATGAATGGTGTATGTATTGATGCGTCATCATTGGCTGATACCTCATTACAACTTACCGAACGCATAAACACTATAGAACAAGAGATCTATACCTTGGCAGGCGAAACATTCAACATTGCCTCCCCCAAACAAGTTGGCGATGTGCTGTTTGGTAAACTGAAGATTGTTGAAAAACCCAAGAAAACCAAGACCGGACAGTATGTCACAAGTGAAGAAGTGCTCCAACAGTTACGCCACAAACACGAGATAGTAGATAAGATTCTGCAACATCGTGGATTGAAGAAACTCTTGGGCACCTATATCGATGCACTCCCCCGACTCATCAATCCCCGTACCGGCCACATCCACACCTCATTCAACCAGACAATCACAGCCACCGGACGCCTTTCGTCAAGCGATCCCAACTTACAAAACATACCTGTGCGAGGTGAAGATGGCAAAGAAATCCGTAAAGCATTCATCCCCGAACCTGGATGCCTTTTCTTCTCTGCCGACTATAGTCAGATTGAACTACGTGTCATGGCACATCTAAGTGGTGATGAAAACATGATTCGGGTATTCCGCGAAGGCAAGGACCTGCATGCTGCCACAGCTGCCAACATCTATAAAAAAGATATCAACGAGGTTACTCGCGATGAGCGCTCCAAGTCTAAGCGCGCCAATTTCGGAATTATCTACGGCATCACCGTGTTTGGTCTTGCCGAGCGTCTTGACATCGACCGTAGTGAGGCTAAACAACTGATAGACGGATACTTTGATACTTTCCCACAAGTGCATGACTATATGAAGAAGGCCAAAGCGCTGGCTCACGAACAAGGTTATGTCACTACCCTGTTTGGCCGTCGCCGCTATTTGCCCGACATCAATAGTGCCAATGCCGTGGTGCGCGGATTTGCCGAGCGCAATGCCATCAACGCTCCTATACAGGGAACTGCAGCCGACATCATTAAGGTAGCAATGATACGCATCTTCCAACGTTTCCAACAGGAAGGCATCCGCAGCAAGATGATTCTCCAGGTACACGACGAACTCAACTTCTCTGTCTATCCTGAAGAGCGTGCGCAAGTGGAGCGCATCGTACTCGAAGAGATGCAAGGAGCCATCAAACTCCATGTTCCATTGGTAGCCGACAGCGGTTGGGGAGCCAACTGGTTTGAGGCCCACTAAACATCAGGCAAGAATCAATAGAACTCTAAACATTATTCTATAAAACAACAAACAAAATGAAAAGGAAACAACTCTTTCTGACCGTCACTACCCTATTGGTATGTTTGACCCTTACTGCAATGTTCACATCTTGCGGAGACGATGACTCAAAAACAGATGATTCGCAAAGCTGGATTTGCGGCAAATGGGATGTGAGCGTCGATGTCACCAACTACGAGAACAACAAGGTTGTTGAACACCGAACCGACAGAAAAGGTACAGCCAAGTTTGAAAGAAACGGCACCCTCAGTGGCTTTGAAGATTTCACGAAATGGAAACTTACCGCCAACACCCTGACCGTTAGCGGTTCGAAAGGTAACGTAAGCGAGAAAACTTTCAATATCTCAACAGATGCAAACTATCAAATCTTCACTTTCACCGAAGAGATAGAAACACTAAAGACAAATGACAGCACTTCTGCCAACGGCAAGATAGAAAAGAAATGCATCAAAGTGTATGTCTTCCGAAAAGACTACACTTACAGTTCTAACAAACAATAAGACCCAATCCATCGCCCGATGTGGATTCAACATCCTATCGGGCGATTATTTTATATCGGTCATAATTCCCACGAAAGTATATCCGCAAAACTTATATCTATTCGATGTGCTCAGAAATAAAACAGATCGATATTCTTTTAATAACGCTTTGACATGGTTTTCCAGACGTTTGGCAAAACGTATTGTCCAACGTTTGGTAAGGGTATTTCCTAAGGTTTGGCAAAGATATCGTCTAACGTTTGAAAAAGGTCTTTTCAAAGTTTGACAAAGGTGTTATCCAACATTTGACAAAAGTATTATCCAACATTTGACAAAAGTATTATCCAACGTTTGATAAGAGTATTATCCAACGTTTGATAAAGGTATTATCCAACGTTTGATAAAGGTGTTATCCAACGTTTGATAAAAGTATTATCAAGGTCTGAAAAAACGCTGATAAACTATAGTAAACCCATTTATACATCAATCGCTTAGCTGGTCCGTGTTGATGATAGATGGCAATCCGGTGGTCGATGTGTGGTCGAACTTTCAGACATCGACCACCACTTAAAGTTCTAATATACTGCACGTTATACTATAGGTGTGGTCGAGTGGTCGAAATTTTCTGAAAACTAAAATAACTGCGTGCTGAGGTAGTAATACTTTCTTGGACGACACGGATTTACAATGATGCCCACAAAGCAACCTTGCTGCCGTCAATAGAAAACATGCTTATTATCAACCGACAACACATTTATTCGCCATGAAAATCAGCACAATAAGTGAAAGAAAAGGTATAAATGGAAATTTTGAACATTATGTAGTAATTTATGAATAGTATGTTGTGATGGAAAAGTCGTAACTTTGCGCTCGATTAGTTATAGTTTAGAATATCAGAAGAAATATATCAAGCATAAGAAGATGAAAAAAGTATTGTTTTTTTGTATCGCTCTCTGTGCAATCACAATGGTCAAAGCACAGGAGACCCTTACGCTGAACCAGTGTTTGCAAATGGCGATAGACAACAATCTCTCGTTGAAAATCAGTCGAAATGAGGTTGCAAAAGGTAAACAAACCATTAGCGAAAACCGCGCCAAACTGTATCCACAGATCAATGCAGTGGCACAGCTCAACGACAACTTCACTCCACCAGTATCTGTCACCGATGGTTCGGCATACGGTAAGTCCTACAATGTGACCAAAACCCTACAATACAATGCCTCAGCAGGTTTACAATTACAGATGCCCCTCTACAACCAAATGGTGCTTACAGCTATCGACATTTCCAAAACTGTTGACCATCTGAACCAGCTCTCTTATGAGAAAGCGCGCGAAGATCTCATCGTGCAGACCGCCAAAGCCTATTATATGGCGCAAAACACATTAGAGCAAATTCGCTTGGTGAACGATAATATCAAGCGTTTGGAAGAGTTGCGCGACATCACCCAAGCATTCTACGACAACCAGATGAGCCTTGAAGTAGATTTGAAGCGCGTCAACCTCAATATCGAGAACCTCACCGTGCAGCGCGACAATGCCGTTGCCATGCTCGATCAGCAATATACCATGCTAAAATATGTCATCGACTATCCTGCCGACAAGGCCATCCAAGTGACCGACATGGAGCCTGCCAAGATAGAGGAAGTGAAGGCCAACGGCCTCAATACCGGCCTCTACGAACTGCAACTGCTTGAGAAGAAAAAGGAATTGACCAAGAAGCAAACCAAGCTTGCCAAAGACGGCTATCTTCCCACACTAAGCCTTACCGGCAGTCTGATGTACTCAGCTTTCACCGATAAGTTTGAACATTGGTTCCATTCGGGCGATTCCAACCATTGGTATGGCTCCAACGGTTTAGGCCTTCAGGTGCGCGTTCCCATCTTCGACGGTTTTGAGAAACGCTCTAAAATCAGACGTGCCAAGATAGAAGAAGACAATGCACGTATCGGCTATGAAAATGCCCTGAAAGGCATGCAGGCCAACTATATCAATGCTGTCAGCGAAGTAAACAACTGCCAACGCAACTACAAAAAGCAGTCAGACAATTATCTTTTGGCACAAGATGTATATAGCGTGACCGCCGACCAATATAAAGAAGGCGTCAGTTCGATGACCGCAGTACTCCAAGACGAGATGCGTATGAGCGAAGCCATGAATAATTATCTTACAGCCTGCTATAGCTATAAGATAGCCAACCTGTCACTTCTCAAACTCACCGGTCAACTGGACCAAGTGAAATAAAGCCATTTTCAAACTATATTATCATACAATAACAACGAACAAAACAAAACGAAGATATGGAAAACAAGGAAAACAAAGAAAATAAAGAAATGGAAAACGTAGAAACAGTACAGGAAGAAAATGCCAAGGAGTTTAAGAAGCTCAGAGGCCGTCGCCTCGTAGTCAGTCTTATCGGCATTGCCATTCTTGCCTATGGTCTATGGAAAATCGGCTGTCTCTTCTTCGATTACTCTTCCAATGAGTCGAGCAACGATGCCCAGATAGAGCAGTATATCTCTCCCGTTAACCTCCGTGCATCAGGCTACATAGCCAAAGTTTGTTTCAGAGAGCATCAAGAAGTGCATAAAGGCGACACCCTGCTCATTCTCGACGACCGAGAATACCGCATCCGTCTGATGGAGGCAGAGGCAGCGCTGAAGGATGCTTTGGCTGGCGCCAACGTCATCGATGCCACCAAGCAAACCACCGAGACCTCGGCATCTATCTATTCTGCCTCTATCGATGAGATAGAAGTGCGCCTCGCCAAACTTGCCAAAGACTGCGAACGCTACCGCAATTTGGTGGCCAAGAAAGCCGCAACCCCAATCCAACTGGAACAACTGGAAGTGGAATATGCCGCCACGAAAAAGAAACTCGAAGCCGCCAAGAAGCAACAAGCTGCTGCTTATAAAGGCGTCAACGAGGTGACCACTCGCAAGCAAAACGTTGCAGCCGCCATCGAGCGTGCTCAGGCAGCAGTTGAAATGGCCAAGTTAAACCTCTCCTACTGTGTTGTTGTGGCCCCTTGCAACGGTAAATTGGGACGCCGATCTATTGAGGAAGGCCAGATGGTCAATGCAGGAACCACCATCACCTATATTGTCCCCGACAATCAGAAATGGGTGGTAGCCAATTTCAAGGAGACCCAGATAGAGCACCTCTACGTAGGTCAGAAGGTGCGTATCAGCGTAGATGCTATGCACGACAAGGAGTTTGAAGGCACCGTTACCGCCATTTCCGGTGCCACAGGCGCTAAGTATTCACTTGTTCCTACCGACAATTCTGCCGGCAACTTCGTAAAGATTCAGCAGCGCGTGCCAGTACGCATCGACTTCACCAATATCAGCAAAGAGGACAATGCCCGCCTTGCCGCAGGTATGATGGTAATCGTCAAAGCCCAGAGAAAATAGTAAGATGTCGGAAAAGTATAAGAATTATCCGTTTTACAGTTGGGTGCCGAAACCACTTGGCATCATCTTTATGATCATCCTCTTCGTACCGATGATCACTATGGGTGGTGTCTATGCCGCCAACAGCGGTGAGATGATGAGCGGACTCGGCATCCAGTCGGAGTATATCGTCTTTGCCAGCTTCTGCACCTCAATAGGTATGGCAGCATTTTCACCATTCTTCTATGACTTGGTGTGTATCCGACGAGAGAAGATGATGTGTATCGTAGGCTTCTCCATTCTCTTTCTGCTGAGTTATGTCTGTGCTATGACCGAATCGCTTTTCATTCTCGGTTTGTGCAGTCTGCTCATGGGTTTTGTGCGCCAAACGCTATTGATGGCCCATCTCTTCGTACTCATCAAGTATGCTTTCGGCATAGAAGCCACACGTAATCTCACACCAGGTTGTGAACCTACAACAGAGGAAGGTTGGGATGCTGCAGATAGCGAAAAGATGGTATCACAACCGGTCATCTACCTTTTCTTTATGATTATCGGACAACTCGGAACATGGCTTACAGCTTGGTTGGCCTACGCTTACGAGTGGCAGTATGTCTATCATTTCATGATGGCATTTATGCTTGCAGGCATCATCATCGTATTCTTCACCATGCCCTATCATGAATATGCACTGCCAAAATTCCCCATATCCTTTTCAAAGTTTGGCAATGTCACGGTGTTCAGCGTTATGCTTTGCTCGTTTGTCTATGTCATGGTGTTTGGCAAAACATTAGACTGGTTTGACGACAAATCCATCTGCCTCTCCACACTGATATGCATCGTCTTTACGGGGTTGTTTATCTATTTGGAAGCCTCACGCCGATCACCTTATTTCATCATGGAGGTATTTAAAGTAAGGGTCGTCAACTATGGTATCATGCTGTTCTTTCTGCTGATGTTATGTAATTCAAGCAGTATGTTCGTCAATGTGTTCACCAATGTCAGCATGAAGATAGACAACTGGCAGAATGCCACTTTGGGCAATTGGGTAATGGTGGGCTATACCGTTGGACTCATCTTTGCCATTATAGCCAGAGCCAAAAACGTCCACTTGAAATGGATGTATGCCCTTGGATTTGTATTTATCGGTGCATACGCCCTCTTCATGTATTTCGAGGTTCAAAACGATGGAATGTATGAACGCATGAAGTGGCCCGTCATTATCCGCTCCACCGGAATGATGTTGCTCTATTCACTGATATCCACTATTGCCAACCAACGCATGCCCTATCGATTTATGTCCACCTGGGTATGTATCATGCTCACCGTGCGTATGGTCATTGCACCAAGTATCGGTTCTGCACTCTATAGTAATGTGCTTCAGCATCGTCAACAGTATTATGTCACACGCTTCGCACAGGATTTCGATCGCACCAGTATCGAGACTGCCACCACCTACGACCAAACAATTCGGGGCATGCAGCATCAAGGCAAGAACGAGACCGAAGCACAACACATGGCAGCCATGAGCGTCAAGGGTAAGATTCAGGTGCAAGCCACGCTGACCACCATTAAGGAGATGGCCGGCTGGACTTTCTATGGGTGTATGGCCTGTGCACTACTGATGCTTATCATCCCTTGGCGCAAGCGCAATCTGAAGGAACTCACTCGCGAATATTTGCTCAAGAATGTAGATGTCAGTTCACTTGGGGCAAAATAAGAGTGGGGCAAAATATCAAAAAAAGCAAGACTTTCATCGGGAAAGAATGATATTTTTGTTATCTTTGCACCAAATAAGGTCATGGGAACGGTCATCGTTCTCATGACTTGGGCAAAGAAACAATAAATGGAACTGACCGAAAACATCATCATCTGCAACGCCAGCACCTTTCCCCATTGGCTGACCGAACCCTTCTATTCCGACTATGTGGGTATAGTGGTTTGTCATCAGGGAACGTTTCATTTCTGTGTAGATGGCACTTCATATACTACTAAAGCAGATGAAACCGTGTTCCTGTCAAAGGGCATCATGCTTCAAGTGACAGAAAGTTCTTCCGATTTACAGTTCACTTTACTCTTCTACCACAGCGAAAACATACGCCCCATGTTAGGCAATACCGTAGTCACCATGCGCCTCTATGCCACCATCTATCCTAAAGCATGCCACATTATCCATACAGGTTTTGAGAATATGCTTGCTTCTTATGCCCGCATGTTGCAGGCATTGGAGCAGCAAGAAGACACCAGTCCGTATAGTGCCTACGAAGAAAAACTCCTATTGCTGGCAGTCACTTACCGACTATGCAGTATCTTCTCCATGTCGTATAAAGTTGTAGGCAAGGATATGGCACGTAAGATAGAAATCTTCGAGTCGTTGCTCAAGCTCATTGAAGACAACTACATGCGTGAACGCAGTGTGGCATTCTATGCCGATCAACTGTGTCTTACACCAAAATACTTATCTGTCATGGTGAAATCGCTATGCGGAAACACTGTTCAACAATTGCTCTTCAAAGCCATTATCCGCCGTAGCATTTTCCTTATGAAGAATACCAATATGTCGATTCAACAGATTTCCTACGAGTTGAATTTTCCCAATGCTTCCACCTTCGGCACATTCTTCAAGAAGCACACGGGACTTTCACCCAAACACTACAGAATGGCTACAGAATAAGCTGTGTAGCCCACTGATATAGCACTATATCGGTTATCTTGCTGGAAAACTCATTTCAAATGCTTGATAACACGAGCAGGATTACCCACTGCCACCACATCAGAAGGGATGTCGCTGACCACCACACTACCCGCTCCTATCGTCACATTGTCGCCAATGGTGACACCGGGAAGAATAGTAGCACCACCACCAATCCACACACTATGGCCAATGGTGACTGGTTTTGCCCATTCACGACGTGTGTTACGCTCCTCAGGATTGGTACTGTGACAAGCGGTATAGATGCCAACATTGGGACCGATAAAACAGTCGTCGCCTATGGTTACTGGTGCTTCGTCGAGCACAGTCCAATTGAAATTGGCAAAGAAACGCTTACCCACGTGTATATTTGTACCATAATCACACCAGAACGGTTGTACAATAAAGGTATCAGTTTCACTGGTTCCCAACATCTGTTGCAGTTTTAAGTTGCGTGCCTGCAAATCGGTTGGACGTATCTGGTTGTATTCCCAACAATCGTCCTTACATTTATTCAATAGTTGTATAAGGTACGCATCACAAGCATTATACTCCTCGCCGCGCACCATTTTCTGGTATTCGACCATATTATGTTCGGTCATCATATTTTCACTTCTATATTAGGGTTCTGTCGTAGCAGTTCGTGTACAAACTCCTGACTGTTTTTGGGCGATATGATAATATCATCGAAGCGGTTGTAGAAAATACAAATGCGCTGAAGACTCAATGCTGGCGAACTAAGCATCGTACGACAAGGCGTTATCTTCAGTATCTTGTCGATAGGTACATCCCATCCGATAAACATGCCGCACCTCACCTTCAACACCCCTTCTCCAATGGTATAGTCGGTATGCAGCAACAGATCTACTAAGAGCCATGTCATCAACACCGTCACCACTACAATTATCCATTCATAGTTGGTGACTATCACCTGCCATATCAAAAAGCCGATAACGCACATGAATAATATCACGAGCCAAGTATCCACTCTCGATTTATATACCTTGTTTTCTATCATTTAGCGTTGCAGTTATTCGACTGCAAAGATACATTATTTTTTCGAACTCTACACCTGTTCTATAAACAAATACAAGAGAAGTCGTAGCAAAAAGATTGTCTTTATGGAGACAACCCAGAGTTTCTCGACTTACAAAGTGTCAGCCACATACCATGAAGGGCTGCCGCATCGAGATGCAACAGCCCTGTTATCAACATATATAAAAGCGCTTAACAAAGTAGCGCAGAGACTGCCAGTGCGTCATCGCCTTCATAGACTTTCATCTCTGTCATGGGCGAATAGTTGAAATTGGAAAAACGGAAAAGTTGAACTGCAAGGTATTCATAGTCTTGCGAACAAGCTATTTCCAAGCGGAAAGGTCCAACCGCAACAGTGGGCAACTTACCCTTTTCCACTTCGCTACGCATCGTCTTACCGTCAGTCTGAAGCAGTTGTGTGAGTCGGCCTTCCATATCTGGAGCATACTCATTGACCTTCAGATTGATTTTAGATGATGTGGGGGCGTAGGTAAGATTGGTCTTCAATCCGAGAAAACCACGACTGATATTAATACGAGAATCGTTGGAGAGAGCCTCAGCCATCTCCATGTGTTTATAATTTGCCATTGTTTTTTGATGTTAGAATGTGTTTCTTAAAATAAATAAATAATTGTGCTATAGGCCAAGAAGGCCAATAAAGAAACACACTGCTAACGCAGAATCCGCCTCAGTGCAATGATATAATACTGGCACGAGACGGCACTCTGATGGGGTGACACCTCTTGGCGACGACGCCCATCATAGTGATCATGTATAAGAATGATTGGGGTTTTCAGCGAAACGGCTACTAATCGCTGGCCTGTAGGACGCCCACCGCCCATGGTGGGCAAGCGCAACAAGCGTGGCGTAGCAATACGATAGCCATCATAAACATCTGTCAACAGTGCCTCACCCAAAGGTTGATGTTTGCTATCATTATCATAGATCTGGTCGGAAACAGGCACCGATTCGTTACATCTTTCCACGGCAAAAACCTCCTGCTGCTGACCAAAAGTCATCAGCAGAAGCAACAATACAAAGTGGAAAAGACGCTGTTTCATAACTGCAAAATTAAACATTCTGCGCGAAAAAACGGCATATAAATCCATTTTTTACATGTTTCTTAATATTTTAAATAATATATGGATATTTTTTGTTAGATTGTAAGCAATCTTATATATATTGCTTACAATTCGTTTGCAAGCTTTCATTTGTAGATAGAAAACCACCGCTTATCCTATCATATTGCTATCTTATTTTGTAATTTTGCAACCAGAACGAAAGTTTAAATAGAGGATAATATGACAAAGTGTAAGCAAACCAACAAACAACAAGGGCTTTATCAACATGATTATGAACATGATGCCTGCGGTGTGGGCATGGTGGTCAACATCCATGGCAATAAGAGTCACGAATTAGTAGATAATGCTTTACGAGTGCTGGAAAATATGCAGCACCGCGGTGCAGAGGGCGCTGACAAGAAAACCGGCGATGGTGCAGGTATCATGTTGCAGATTCCCCACGAGTTTATACTGCTTCAAGGCATTCCTGTACCTGAAAAAGGAAAGTACGGAACAGGTTTGATTTTCCTTCCAAAAGACAAGGAACGCCAACAAGAGATACTCTCTATTATGATAGAAGAAATAGAGCGCGAGGGGTTGCAGTTAATGCATCTGCGTAACGTGCCCGTCAATCCCGAATGTTTGGGACAGGCAGCACTGGGCAATGAACCCGACATCAAGCAGGTTTTCGTTACTGGAGTTGCCGACGACAGCGTTGCCGACTTTCCACGCACACTCTATGTCATCCGCAAAAAGATAGAACATCGCGTCAGCGATGAAGACTTCTATATCTGTTCGCTAAGCAACACAAACATCATTTACAAGGGAATGCTCACCAGCAAACAGCTGCGTGAGTATTTTCCCGATCTTTCAAATCCCTATTTCACCAGTGGTCTGGCACTTGTACACTCACGTTTCAGTACCAACACCTTCCCCACTTGGTCACTCGCACAACCTTTCCGACTGTTGGCACACAATGGTGAAATAAACACCATACGTGGCAACCGTGGATGGATGCAGGCACGCGAAAGCGTATTGTTGAAAGAGGATTCACCACTTACTCCAGCAATCTCGCCCATCGTACAACCGGGTATGAGCGACTCGGCATCACTTGATAATGTATTAGAATTCTTTGTGATGAGTGGTCTGTCATTGCCTCATGCCATGAGTATTCTTGTGCCTGAATCGTTCAACGACAAGAACCCAATATCCGAAGATCTTAAGGCTTTCTATGAATACCACTCTATTCTGATGGAGCCATGGGACGGTCCCGCAGCTCTACTTTTTAGCGATGGGCGCTTTGCCGGTGGTATGCTCGACCGCAATGGCCTACGTCCTGCACGCTATACCATTACTAAAAACGATACGATGGTAGTAGCTTCTGAGGCAGGAGTAATCGATTTCAATCCTACGGAAGTGGCTGAAAAAGGTCGCTTGCAACCAGGTAAAATCTTGCTCATCGATACCCAAGAGGGCAAAATCTACTATGATGGCGAAATCAAGGAACAGCTCGCCAAGGAGCATCCCTATCGCCAATGGCTTTCTACCAACCGTATCCAGTTGGAGAAACTCAAGAGCGGTCGCCATATAGCCAACAGCGTAGATAACCTTTTGCAAAAAGAAGTGATGTTCGGTTATGGCGAGGAAGATGTCGATGGCACCATCGCACCGATGGCAGTCAATGGTGTTGAGCCTACCGCTGCCATGGGTAACGACACACCATTGGCGGTGTTGAGCAATCGTCCACAAACGTTCTTCAACTATTTCCGTCAACAGTTTGCCCAAGTCACCAACCCTGCTATCGACTCTATCCGCGAATCACTTGTCATGTCGCTCACGGAGTATATCGGTCGTGTAGGCGCTGGCATCCTCACTCCAGACGAGAGCAATTGTAAGATGGTGCGTCTCCCCCACCCCATTTTGAATAACACTCAGCTCGATATACTCTGCAATATTCGCTATAAAGGATTCAACACCGTGAAGCTTCCCATGCTCTTTGAATGTAAAAAGGGTGAAGATGGACTCCGCGATGCACTATCGAAACTCTGCCACGATGCAGAACAGTCGGTTGATGCAGGCTACAACTACATTATCTTATCAGACCGTGAAGTAGATCAAGACCACGCTGCCATCCCATCATTACTCGCAGTCAGCGCCGTCCACCATTATCTCATCAGCGTTGGAAAGCGTGTGCAAACCGCCCTTATCGTTGAAAGTGGCGAGATTCGTGAAACGATGCATGCTGCTCTGCTCTTAGGCTATGGCGCCTCAGCGCTGTGTCCTTATATGACGTTTGCCATACTCGACGACCTCGTCAAGCGCCACAAGATACAGGAAGACTATACTACAGCCGAGGCCAATTATATCAAGGCTGTCAAGAAAGGACTGTTTAAAATTATGGCTAAGATGGGTATTTCTACC
The DNA here is from genome assembly GCF_002251345.1 of Prevotella sp. P4-119. Lineage (NCBI taxonomy): Bacteria > Pseudomonadati > Bacteroidota > Bacteroidia > Bacteroidales > Prevotellaceae > Prevotella > Prevotella sp. P4-119. The sequence continues at coordinate 22,301 of NZ_NPJB01000028.1, forward strand.
ATCCGTAGCTATCGCGGTGCTAAGATATTCGAGAGCATCGGACTCAACGAGAGTCTCCTGAAGGCATATTTCGGCACAGAGGTGAGCACCATTGGTGGTATCGGTTTGGAACGTATCGCACGCGATGCTATCATACTACACGACAAGGCTTTTGCCACCGGAAACGATGCAGAAACAGCAGCCGAGGCTTTCTTGCCCAATTTAGGACAGTTCCATTGGCGCAAAGACGGTATCCGTCATGCATGGAATCCAGAAACTATTGCCACCTTGCAACTTGCTACTCGCACAGGCAACTATGATAAATTCAAGGAATATACACACTTGGTGGATGACAAAGCAGACCCCATCTTCATCCGCGACTTCCTTGGTTTCAAGAAGAATCCTATCCCTCTTGAAGAGGTAGAACCCGTAGAAAGCATTGTCAAGCACTTTGTTTCAGGTGCAATGTCATTTGGCGCACTGTCGAAAGAAGCACACGAAGCCATTTGTCTGGCTATGAATCTGCTGGGAACAAGAAGTAATACTGGTGAGGGCGGTGAAGACTCTGAACGTTTTCACAGTACCGTTGACGGCATCTCTCTATCTTCTAAAACCAAGCAGGTGGCCAGTGGTAGATTCGGTGTCACAACTGAATATCTTGTCAATGCAGAAGAAATTCAAATCAAAGTAGCACAGGGTGCAAAACCTGGCGAAGGTGGTCAGTTGCCCGGATTCAAGGTCAATGAGGTCATTGCAAAGACACGTCACAGCATTCCGGGTATCAGTCTTATCTCTCCGCCACCACACCACGACATCTACTCTATCGAAGATTTGGCTCAACTCATCTTTGATTTGAAACACGTAAACCCTCGCGCTGCCATCAGCGTCAAGCTCGTTGCAGAAAGTGGTGTAGGCACTATTGCTGCCGGTGTAGCAAAGGCAAAGGCCGATCTTATCGTTATCAGTGGTGCTGAAGGCGGCACAGGCGCATCACCTGCCAGCAGTATGCGCTTTGCTGGAATATCGCCTGAAATCGGACTGAGCGAAACTCAGCAGACCTTGGTAAAGAATGGATTACGCGGACAGGTACGCCTCCAAGTTGACGGACAAATCAAAACCGGACGCGATGTCATACTCATGGCACTGATGGGTGCCGAGGAGTTTGGTTTCGGCACATCCGTACTTATCGTATTAGGATGTATGATGATGCGCAAATGTAACCTCAACACCTGTCCTATGGGTGTTGCCACACAGAATCCGGAACTGCGTAAGCACTTCATCGGACGCTACGAATATCTCGTCAACTACTTCACTTTCCTTGCAAGAGAAGTACGCGAATATTTGGCTGAAATGGGCTTCCGTCGCCTTAACGATATCGTGGGACATACAGAACTTGCTGTGGTAAAGGATACAGAGACAACAACAGAGCACAAACCTGTGCTCGATTTCACACGTCTGCTCTTTAAAGAGGGTGACAGTAAGACAGCACTCTGCCATATCCCAACCAGCGAAATGCACACTGACACAACTTCGCTCGATGCACAGATGATACGCGGTGCAGAGCCAGCCATAGAGCGTCAGGAAGAAGTCAATCTTGACTTTGCCATCAGAAATACCGACCGAGCCGTTGGCGCAACACTTGCAGGAACCATTGCCCTCCGCTATGGACAGCAAGGATTACCCGACCAAACCATCAATGTGAAGTTCAAAGGATCGGCTGGTCAGTCATTTGGTGCATTCCTCAACAAGGGTATTTCATTCAAACTGGAAGGCGAAACCAACGACTACTTCGCAAAGGGACTATCAGGCGGACGTATTGCCATACTGCCTCCAGTACGATCTAACTTCAATGCAGAAGATAATATCATTGCAGGAAATACCGGACTTTATGGTGCTACAAGCGGCGAACTCTATATCAATGGTAAGGTTGGCGAACGTTTCGGAGTAAGAAACTCAGGAGCTATAGCCGTTATAGAAGGTGCTGGCGACCACTGTTGCGAATATATGACAGGCGGACGCGTCGTCGTTTTAGGCCAGACAGGACGCAATTTTGCTGCAGGAATGTCGGGCGGTGTTGCTTACGTATGGGATAAAAACCATAACTTCGACTATTTCTGCAATATGGATATGGTAGAAATCAACCTTGTAGAAGAAGCACAGTACCGCAAGGAACTACACGAACTCATCAGACAACACTATCTGTACACCGGTTCAAAACTGGCACGTACCATGCTCGATGACTGGCAGCGTTACGTAGAGGACTTCATTCAAGTAGTTCCTATCGAATACAAACGCGTGCTGCAAGAAGAACAAATGAACAAACTCAGACAGAAAATCGCTGATATGCAAAGAGACTATTAAGCATTGAAGCACAGAAAGACAATAGACAACTATGGGAAATCCAAAAGCATTCTTAGAGATACACCGGCAAGAAGCTGGCTATCGTCCAATACATGACCGTATCCACGACTTCGGTGAAGTGGAGCAAACGCTCAATACCAAGGAACGCAAAGCACAGGCATCACGCTGCATGGACTGTGGTGTTCCATTCTGCCACTGGGCTTGTCCGCTGGGCAACAAACCACCCGAATGGAACGATGCTTTGTATCGTGGAGACTGGGAACTTGCCTATCGGCTACTCAATGCCACCAATCCGTTCCCTGAATTCACAGGACGCATCTGCCCAGCATTGTGCGAGAAAGCATGCATTCTCAATTTGATAGAACACGAACCCACTACCAACCGAGAAGATGAAGCCTCTATCACAGAAGCCGCATTCCGTGAGGGTTATGTTATTACCCACCATCCCAAGCGCAACGGCAAACGCGTGGCTGTCATCGGAGCAGGTCCTGCCGGCCTCGCAGCAGCTAATGATTTGAATCTAAAGGGTTATGAGGTGACCGTCTATGACCGTCACGAAGCTGCCGGAGGTCTGTTGCGTTATGGTATTCCCAACTTCAAACTCAACAAGGCCATTATAGACCGACGCATGAAAGTGTTGTATGATGAAGGTATTAAGTTTGTATTTGAAGCCGATATCGACCTACAGCATCTGTCGCTCGCCAACGAGTTTGATGCCGTAGTGATTGCCACCGGTACACCAACAGCACGCGATTTGAAGATTCCCGGACGCGAACTCAAGGGAGTTCACTTTGCACTCGACATTCTCTCACAACAGAATAGAATACTCGATGGTATAGAGTTTAAGAAAGACGAAATCGTCACCGCTAAGGGTAAAGACGTGCTCGTCATTGGTGGCGGTGACACCGGTAGCGACTGTATTGGTACAGCCCACCGTCAGGGTTGTAAGAGCGTGACACAGATAGAAATCATGCCTAAGCCACCTGTAGGACCAGAAGATCCTAAGAATCCATGGCCTGCATACCCCAGAACTCTCAAAACTACGAGTAGCCACGAGGAAGGATGCACCCGTCGCTGGAATATCAATTCACTTGAATTCATAGGCAAGGACGGTAAACTGACTGGTGTACGCGTGCAAGAAATAGATTGGAAACCCAATCCAGAGGGCGGTCGTCCACTCATGGTGGAAAAGGGAAAACCAGAGATTATCAAAGCCGAACTGGTATTACTCGCTATGGGATTCCTCAAGCCCGAACATCCACAGTATCCCAAGAATGTTTTCGTTTGCGGCGATGCTGCCAATGGCGCCAGTCTTGTGGTACGTGCATTAGCAAGCGGCAAACAGACTGCCGCCAAGGTGGATGACTTCCTCAAGAAATAACATCACAAACAATACAAACACAAAAACCATTGCGTGCAGACCGAATCCATTCGTGTCTGCACGCTTTCTTTTGCTATTTACGCTTGATAAGCATCATCGCCACGATAGGAGCACCTACCAGTGCTGCCACACTATTGACGGGCAGAGCGCCTTCAAAACCGGGCAATCGCGACAACAAACAGCATATCAACGTAAGCATAATACCAGAAAACAAGGTGGCAGGCATTAACCATCGATGGTCTGAGGTGCGAAACAAAACACGCGCCAGATGGGGTACAGCCAATCCAATAAACATGATAGGACCGCAATAGGCAGTCACTACAGCAGCAAGCAAACCCGAAGAAACGATAATCAAGGTGCGTGAGCGACGGATATCAAGTCCTAAATTTCGTGCATAATTATCTCCCAATAGCAACATGTTCATCGACTTGATGAGCAGCATACTCATAGGCAACAACACCGCCATCATAACGGTAAAGACCATAAGTTGTGTGCCACTGGTGCGTGTGAAGCATCCCAATCCCCACACCACATACGCCTTGACATCCTCTTCAGCACTGAAAAATTTCAGAATGCCTATTATAGATGTGGCAAGATAACCAGTCATCACACCGATAAGTAGCAACGTAACATTTCCCTGTACGTATCTTGCCACAAATATGATGAGTGCTAATACGAGCAATGAACCAGCCATAGCGGCAATAGTCATAGCTACATCGCCCACATAACCCAATCTACTCAATGCCACACCACCAATGGAACTGCTCAACAGCACAACGAATGCCACACCAAGCGAAGCACCGTTAGACACACCAAGCACCGACGGTCCTGCCAAAGGATTGTGGAAAACGGTCTGCATCTGAAGTCCACTCACCGCCAGACCTGCGCCTGCCAAGAGCGCCGTAAGCGTCTGTGGAAATCGTGAGTTCCATATAATATTACTCCAGATGGTAACCTCCGTGGCATCATATCCCGTAGTATCGAGTCCAAGGAGTATGTCTGTCACGGCACGCAAAGGTATCGTTACCGTTCCGATAAGGATGTTGAACAGGAAAAGGACGGCCACTCCCACAAGAGTGAAAGCCATCATGATGGCAGGACGATGTTTCACTTGTATAGCTATATTATTGTTTCAACAGATGATAGAATGTCGGTTTGTAATCCTTCGGCATGAGTTCGGGATGGAAAATGGCAACGAAATCAGCCAAAACCTTATCAGGACAGACAGGAGAAATCTCGTAATACGGTTGGCGTTTCATATTGCAATAGATCACGTGGCGGTCATTATAAGCCTTAAAGAGCTTATTACGAGGTTCCGATTTAGCAAGCGCTTCATAGGAAAAGTCACCCGGAAAACTATTCAGAATACGCCAATAGTCGGCTTGCGCAGCCTTGACATACATCGCTTCGAAGTCGATGGGCTCACCTCCGGTATTATCGTCTTGGATAACATAGTCTGCACCTGCATCACGGAAGATCTGTGCCAAATAGTTCTTTCCGCCTACAGCATGCCAGTTACCACCGTGCATTTCACCGCTAAACACAGTAGGACGTTTGTCATTAGCCTTTGCCACTTTCTCCTTCAACGCCTCATAGCGGTCGGCAATCTCCTGAAAAACAGTATTTGCTTCACGCTCCCTGCCTACGAAAAGAGCCACAAACTTAATCCATTCAGCCTGTCCCAACGGGTCGAGTTCCTTAAAGCCGAGATGTGGCACAAGCGTCACACCAGTCTCCTTGATGGCATCATAACCACCTCGTTTGAATGGCGATATGAAAATCACATCAGGTTTGGCAGCCATCACCAGTTCGGGATCAAAGTTGCCTTCCATACCTATTTTCACAATATCACCAGCTTTGACACGAGCCTTGATCTGCTTATCAAAGAGATTTTTTGTACCCGTAATACCCTTCACCACTTGCGTAGCGTCAAGGACAGTAAAGTTTGAAAGTTGCAACATGGTCATCAGTACGACACTACGCACAGGTACCTCTATCTTAGTATATCCGTCAGGAATCTCAACAGTGGCACCTCTGTTGACAAGTGCAAAACGATAGGTCATACCTTTTCCTTTCTGTGGGTCCTTCACTTCCACTAATCGGATGCCGTTACCGGGATATTCCACATGGAATCCCTTGGCATATTTTGGCTGTACTATACTCAGACTGTCGGTAGCTTTTGACAGTTCGGCAGACTGCCCATCTTGTTGTTTTTTATTGCCTGTACACCCCACTGTTACAGCAAGGAAAGCGATGAAAAGATAAATGTAGAACTTCTTCATGTTCGTCAGTTATTATGTTTGTTTTGTTATTCTTCATTCAATATAATGATCTCCAACTGTCCATTGGGCAACAACGGATGACACACCCGATAGCAATAACCAGTCAACACATCGATAAAAGCCTGTTGGCGGTCGGCGGGCACGATAGTCCATAGTTCACGTGCCAGAGTCATTTGCAGCGCCCTACGGCACACATTCTCATCACATCCAGCCTCTGCCAGCATCTTAGCAATGAAGTCTTTGTCCATCGTACAACGCTTACTATGGGTATCCAGATGTCCGGCTGCCAATTTCACCGCCTTGCCCATCATCATCACCAAACATACTTGCGCAAACTGCAATTGTTGCGCAATCTTCAAGGTATCGCCGATATAGTTGCCATACTCCACAAAACACTGTGCTGGCAATGTTGGAAAGCGGTTGCGAACCATTCTTTCGCTTTTCGCACCGCTATTGATAACAACCGTATCAAAACCTGCAGCCTTTGCCACTGTCATACATTTGCGGATGCTATCAACGAAGGCTTGCTCTGAAAAAGGTTTGATAATGCCCGACACACCAACGATACTGATACCGCCCTCAATGCCTAATCGTGGATTAAACGTATGTTGTGCGAGTTCTTCACCTCCCACTACAGACAGCGTCACACATACCGATGCCTCATGAAGATTACGGTGTATCATCTGTCGCGGCACCTTGTTGATGGCAGCTTCACCTGGTGGATAATCAAAACCAGGAAGTGTGAAACGACCGATACCCTCACCACCTTTGATGGAAAGCGGCTGTCCTGTACAGGTCACCGCAGCACGTATTTCCGCTCCTTTGGTAATATCAGGGTCGTCACCACTTGGTTTGATCACATACGCATACCCCATGCCATAACCCACCGCCACAGGTATTGTCTCACCGTTGGGCAGCATGACATCGACCGTATCGGTTTGTTGTTTGCCCATCAACTGACGATAGGCAGCCACAGCAGCAGCAGTAGCACAAGTACCCGTAGTCAGCCCGCTATGTAGCGGAAAGAACTCAGGCAACAGTTTTTCTACCATCAATCGCAGTCCATGTTCACCGTTTACACTCTGAAACGACTGCGGCATAGCAGGTCTGCGGATAGCAATCATCTTCATATTGCGCCGTCTGGCTTCATCCACCTTTTGTTGGAAACCACCCGAAAGTCCGCTCTCCTTCAGTATCATGACATCTGCATGGAGTTGATTCTCCTGTCCGTATCGGATGAGTTGATCCATGCCAACACCACAAGCCAAAGCCTTGATCAGGCTCGATGGTCGGTCCAGAATATGATAATACATCTTGATGCCATGGTTTTCCAATACTTTCAACCGGGCAATACTCTGTACCCCCGTAGTGGCTTCCACTATCGTTCCAGATTGTTTGCTCAATAGTTGTACCACGTCGTCATAGGAATCTACCCATGTGATGTCCGTGTCACGTGGAGGAAAGATGCGTTCAAACCTGATGACGGGCAACCGCAATTGATTTGCCACCCTTGCCACCGTATGGTGCAGTATGGTGGCAAAAGGATGGGCAGCATCCACCAGCAGACGTATCTGCTTCTGTTGACAAAACGCCAACATAGCCTCTTCTGTCATGGCACCTTGTATGGCAATGCCATGACAAAGTTCCACTTCCTGCTCTCCCGTCTTCGTGGAATAGTAGAAAATGTTACCAGCCTCTTCCAGTTCGGCAACGGCTTTTCGTCCTTCTGTGGTACCTCCCAATACCAGTATCATTCCTTTGTAGCTTTTCTAAAAAGATGTGTAAAATGACTGCTGTATAGTTCCGACAATCCATGTCGATTATCGATAGCCTCTCCCACAACAATCATGGTGGTCAATGTCAAATGGTTATCTTTGACAATAGCAGATAGCTGATCGAGCCTGCCGCGGTAGATATGCTGGTCAGGCCACGTCAGATGGTAGCATGCAGCAACGGGTGTATGGGGCGGATACTCCTGCAACAACTGCCGTTGCACATCATCCACAATAGCTGCACTGAGGAAGATGCACATCGTACTTTGACTTCGTGCGAGGAGATGCAGTTTTTCCTTTTCAGGCATAGGCGTACGTCCTTCACCGCGTGTAAGTATTATCGTTTGACAACGCTCAGGTATGGTAAACTGCGAGCGCAACTCTGCTGCAGCCGCCAAGAACGATGATATGCCCGGTGTGATATGATAACTGATGGCATTGTCATCAAAGAATGCCATTTGTTCCTGTATAGCTCCAAAGATACAAGGGTCTCCCGTATGGAGTCTCACCACTAAGAGTCCACGGTCGGTAAACGATTTCATCAGTTCGCATTGCTCTTCCAATGCCATCGAAGCACTACTTCTCACCACGGCCCCATCCTTCGCACAGAGCGTGAGTTCGCGCGGTACAAGACTGCCAGCATATAATATAAGGTCTGCTGTCTCTAAAAAACGGCGTCCGCGCACAGATACCAAATCAGGATCACCGGGGCCTGCCCCAACTATTTCCACGTGTCCACGACGTTCATAGCGAGGTTCGACAGCCATGGCAAGTGTCCAGTGTGTACCCTTCTGCTTGGTCATCAACAAGTCGTTGGTGGCTGCTCCCAACATAGCCGCAGCTTCACAAACGCTCTTAGTGCCTACGTGGTTTTCCACCACTGCGCTGGGTGTGGGCACCTCCTTGGTATTGAGTTCGTCGGCAGTCAATAGTTGCACAGGCGCTTCTTCCTGTAGTTTTCGTATGATAGGTTCGTCAGCTTTCACATCAATAGTATGCCAAGCGACAATTGCCTGCTGCATGATGCGATGATCACTGATACACTTGCAGATGCTTTGCAAGTGAGTGATGGGCGCTTGATGTGCCAGTCCGATGCCGGCATGCAGGCACTTAGGCGAATACCACACGGTCGGCAATTGAGTTTCGGGCATTACAGGTCCCACCACCAAAAGTAGTTTATAGCGTTCCATGTCGATGTCTTCCGCATGATAGAACACGCTGACGTGTGGCAAGCAATGGCTTTCCATCCAGTCAGTACCCTTGTCTCTTGTTTCCAACAACAATGCGGTAGGCTGTTGAGCAACAAACAGAGCAATCTGTTGATTGATGTGTGTATCAGCCATGACCCATCCAAAGCGTTGCGCCAATATGTCGAGAGGCCACAAATCATTTAAGTCACTCTGCGTAGTGATGACAGCTTCTGCCCCTATGATATGTGCAATATGCCGGGTGAGTTCGTTGGCACCCCCCACATGTCCTGATGCCACGGCAATGGCATGGCGTCCGCAGGTATCTACACAAACCACTGCAGGATCAGTATGCTTGTCTTCCAAGAGCGGTGCTATCGTACGTACACAGATGCCCAGCGCGGCAATAAATACAAAAGCCTCGTAGTATTTCCAGCTTTTTTCCACGTCTTTTACCGACAAGATATCGGCATCGGTCTCTCTGGCCATCGTTTCTGCCAGCATCCGCTGATCTTCCGAAAGGATAATTATTGCTTGATGCATTTCCTTATTGTTATAGGGTTATAATCGTTAAGTGTCAGGTGTAATGGCGTTTGTGGTGTGAGCGGAAGGCTCTGACAGGCTTCTTCAAAGAGTCTGTTGCTCTCTTCCGTCACACAGTTCATCACCATACAGCCTCCCGATGGCAACACTTCACAGAGTTTTGCCATCATTTCTTTGAGTTTTCCGCCATGTCCTCCGATAAACACACTGGTAGGTTTGGGCAACGTATCAAGATGCTGCAGCATGAAATCGCCTATGACAGTCTGTATGCCTGGAGTACCAAATCGGCGCGTATTCTCGCGCATGAGCGCCTCCCCCTCCTTTCTTATTTCAAATGCCACAATATCTATTGTGGGATAGAGCCGTTTGGCTTCTATCGATATGCTACCAGTACAGAATCCCACATCCCACAGTACACTATCGGCATGGAGTCCCAGCTGTTGGATGCTCAACAGTCGGAAGGGCATCTTGGTAATCATCTTGGGTCTGCCATCAAGTATGGAGAATTCCTCGTCGGGTATTCCCATGGGAACATTTTCACGGAATTCTTTCTGCAACAGTATGCAGCAGTTTGGTTGTGCAAAAGAGAGCGATGCCGCCTGTTCAATACTGATTTGACAGACATGCTCCGTCTGTGGGTTTCCCAAGTGTTCGCCAATGGCTATTTCGTAGTTGTCATAACCATAGTCCAGCAAGTGCTGTGCAATGGTAGCCGGCGTATGGTGACGGTCTGTGAGACATCCTATCTTCTGTTTTCCAGTTATCAGTGCCGCATCGAGGGCATTCCATGGTCTTCCTGTGAGCGATACAAGCGTCATGTCGTGATAGGGCAAAACGAGTCGATGTGCCAACATTTGGAGGGAATGAAACGTGGGTACGACGCGGATTGGAGCCTCAGGAAACTGTCTTTTCAACGTTGTTGCAAAACCATAGAATAATGGATCGCCAGATGCAAACACCACGATGTGTCCCTCACATGCCATATATTGCCTGAACACATCCGCAAGCGGAACGGTGATATCTATCCACTGTGCACCATGTGGCAACCGTTCCGCCATGATTTCATGATGTCGGCTTCCTCCCGAAAACACCGTCGATGTAGCGATAAGCTGTTCCACTTCTGAAGGAAATACTGGATTGGGATGGTCGTTGATACCTATGACTGTAAACTGTAACATCATCGATTGTGTTTTATTATAAATCTCTTCCCGGCACGAGTTGAATGGCGTCGTCGAGTGTCATGATGGCATTACACAGTGTTGCAGCAATATTACTGCCACCCTTGCGCCCTTCAACAATGACCTTGGGTACGTCAGCAAAACTCTTCACCATATACTTAGACTCCTTCACATGTACGAATCCAACAGGTGCAGCCACGATACCTTGCGGTCGTGCTTTACCCTTACGCATCAGTTCGCAAAGTTCGATAAGTGCTGTAGGTGCGTTGCCAAAGGCAAATAGTGCATCGGGATGTTCCTCCACAGCCAGTCGTATGCCCGCCTGTGTCCGTGTGATATGCTGTTGGGCTGCCATCTGTTCCACTCTTGAATCGTGTAGATAGCACTTCACTTCCAGTCCTAACCGTTGCAAAGCACCCTTGCGTATGCCGCTCTCCACCATGGTGACATCGGTCACGATGGTCTTGAGCTTTCCTTGTCTGATACGCTCAAAGATGCACTCCGCAGCACCCTGATCTGTATAGAGCACATTCTCCATTTCGAAATCGGCAGTGGTATGGATGGCATGTAGCAGTAGCCAACGATGGTCGGTGGGATAGTCTTTGCGGTGCAGCTCTGATAGAATAGTGTGAAAACTCTCGGTCATAATACCCGCACCTATCGACTTTTCACTCTCTTTCTGACCGTATTTCTGTATATATCCACGCGGTGTTATCATCTTGTCGGCAAAGGCAAAGGTCTGCGAATTACCTATGATGACGATGGTCAGCATGTCAATATCATCCGGATTGAGCTTTCCGAGCGTGGTAAGCACTACCGTTTCGCCTTCACGACCAGCCTGCCTGACATAGCCGACGGGTGTTTCTGGACTTCTGCCCGCGTTGAGGAATATCTCCTTGAGACGTCCCAACTGCCAATAGCGCTCGTTGGAACGTGGGTTATAGACGGCAGTCACAAAGTCTGCCTGTGCTGCCGCAGTGATGCGACGCTCTATAAGATTCCATGGAGTCATCAGGTCAGAGAGTGAAATCACACAGAAGTCGTGACTGACAGGAGCGCCCAACAAGGCGCCTGCCTTCTGAAAAGCGGATATGCCCGGATGCACGATAACCTCTACATCCGACTGACTTTTCGCCTTCATCTCCCATATCAGCGATGCCATGCCATAGATGCCGGCATCGCCCGATGACATGACAATCACCTGATGGCCCAGTTCTGCCTGTTGAAAAGCTATTTTCGCACGCTCATACTCACGCTTCATTCCTGTGTCGATACACTGTGCGGTATCGGGCAGCAAGGGTTTTATAAACTGGAAATAGAACTTATATCCCACCACGACATCGGCTTGTGCGAGGGTTTCTCGCACAGCCATTGTCATGTCGTCCATACTTCCCGGACCTATTCCTACAACGATGATTTGTTTCATAACTTAATTTTTAATCCAGCTACCAACATACGTCCCGGTGAATAGAGTGCATAGCGTCGCAGGCTGCTGTCTATTCGGTTGTCCGTCTTGTTGAATATGTTGTCTATACCCAAACTGGGCTCTACGGTCAGATGGCGAGCCAGCGAGAAGGTGTGTGTGGTATTGATATTCCACACCCCATAGCCCGGTGCATCCTCGTAAGCCGCATAATAGGTTTTCGATTGTAGTCTGCCATTGACATTAGCCGACAAGCGGTAGATGCCCCAAGCGCGGCTATAACTTACCGACAGCGTAAGTGCATTCTTGATACTGCGGTCGAGAATCTGCCATTCGTCGCCCGATTTCGATTGTGCATAGGTATAGGCATAGTTCACATTGAAGTTGAGTCCATCGACAGGATTAGCGTAGATGTTGACCTGTAGTCCTTTCACATCACCCTTGTCGCTATTGACATAGTGTGCATAAGACGTCATTTTGTTGGCTTGTTCATCTGTCATTTCAGGAAATTCAGCCTTCAGCATCTCGCGCAATGGGTCAGTGAGCTTGATATTATCCTTGATAATCATGTCGTTGATGCGGTTGATATAACCCATGACCGACAGCGAGAAGCGGCTAACGCGATATTCTGCTCCCAGCGATACATAGTGGCTGGCTTCCGATTTCAAGTTTTTGTTGCCAAACGACACCTGTGGTTTTCCGCGATTGACAGAGAAGTAACGGTAATAGAGTTCGTCGAGTCCGGGAGCTCTGAATCCGTTGCTATAGGTTGCTCTGAGTCGTATAGGTCCGTTGCTAAACATCAGTGCCACCTTTGGTGTCAGTCTGCTACCAAACTCCTTATGGTAGGTATAGCGTGCACCAACGGTAGCTTTGAGGTGTAGTGGCAATGCCATTTCGTGCTGTCCATAGCCAGAAAGGGTATAGGCATTATTGTCTATGTTTCCTGATGTAGTCACCAACATATCGTTGCGCCAATCAACACCGAAGATGGTTGTAGAGTTTTGGGTGAGTCCGAGTATGGCTTTCACCTCGCCATCCATGGTGCGTTGCTTCTTCGACTGCACATAATCGCCCACCTTGTAGGTTTTGGTTTCTACGTCATACTCCTTTCCATAGCGGTAACGATCTACTGTAAAATCCGTCTGAATGGAGTTTCTTGAGTTCCATTTGTATATTCCTCCCACATTCCAGCGCAGCGATTTATAGCGCATTTCATAGTCGAGACCACCGGTGATGTCGGGGTTTGTATTGGGACGGTCTGTCTTTTTATATCCATACTCCATACCCGCATTGAATGCCAGTTGCTTGGTTGTCTGCCAAGTGAAGCGCTGACTGACCAGATTGTTTCTATATCCAGTAAACAAGGGCGACAGCGATTGCTGTGTTTTGTCCTCTTCTCCCTTCACATATTCCAGTGGGTTGATGCGATAACTGTCTGCCCTATCGTGTGAAAAGGAGGTGTATGATCCGAATCCATGGCTATAGATATCTACATTGACCTGCTCGGTAAACTGTCCTTTCCCACTTACCCGCGAGTTGGAAGTGGCACTGACAAGATCGCCTGTAGGTTGGTCTGTGATGATATTGATTACTCCTGCGATGGCATCGCTGCCGTACAGTGAACTTGCCGCACCGTCGAGCACCTCTATACGCTTCACTCTTGCCATGTTGATGCGATTGAGATCTGCGTTGTTGGAGATGTCTCCACTGAGTTTATGTCCATTGATGAGGATAAGAATATACTTTCCTCCGAGTCCGTTCAAACGGAGTTGCGACCCCATGGCATTAGGTGCCATGGAGAGTTGCGGCATGGTATGTGTGAGCGCATCAGCAAATGTAGTGATGCCTTGCTCTTTGATTTCCTTCGCCGAGAGTACGTGCACCGGTGTAGCAGTGACTCCCAAACGCTGATGATGCCCCGACCCCGTCACTACAACGGGATTGAGGCTCATCTGTTTGTCAGCATCTGCCGATCCGCTTTTGCTGTGGATCTGTGCCGATGCAACTATTGCGTTTACTGATAAGGCGAAGATAACGAGTAGTCTGTTGGTCTTCAAAGTTTATCAGATTTTATGTTTGTTTCTTGTTTATTCGGGGTTCTTTGAGTGATAGTAATCCACAGTTTCAGCGTTCTTGGTGTGTGCTTTATAGAGTGCGCGGACATTGGCAAACTCAAGCAGACCCTTTACAATTCCCTTGTCGTCTGTATAGCTATCGTCCTCGATGGTGTATCCCATGTGTTTGAAATACATCTTCCAACTGGTGTCTTCAACCTCACCTTCGTCGTTGGTCTCAAATCCATTGTCCCAAGCATCGTCGTCACCAGCCATATCGTTGTGGGCGTGGTCACCGGCGATAGACATCAGCGGAGCGCAATATACCTTACCGCTGGTGATGCCATCGTTGGCCATGCGCTGGTGAACGTGAGTTTTGAAGTTCTCCTTCATATCAACAGTTCCTACATAGTAGTTAGAGTTGTAAGCCTTCAGGGCTGTTTCCAACTGGGTGTAGCGAACATTGGCTTTGTAGGTATCGTAGGTGTCGGGGTTACCGTGACCCATGAACAACAAAGCGCCTTTCTGTGCATAAGAACTGAAGTTGTCGTTGAGTGCCTTAGCCAACTTATTCACGTCTGAAGGATATTCAGCCATCAGAGGATAGCCCAGCTTAAGGGTCATGGTGCTCAGATACTTATCGTCGAGGTCGCCGTTAGAGTTGTTAGCGAAGTCTTTCATAGCGTTGATGACACGTGTGTATTCTTCTCCGGGAATCACCTGCATAGACTGAACGATGATTTCCTTATACTGCACACGTCCGAAAGCCTCCAGCCAGTATTTTGGCTCATAGAAGTTGCGGGGCTTTACGTGTTCGCCAGCCATAGCACGGTTGATACAGATAGCTGAAGAGAACGACAGATAGACGTCGTAACCAGGGAATTCTTTCTTGTATTCCTCTACGGTAAGGTCGAAAGCATCGTATGCCTGCTGCCATGTCGAACCGAATGCAACGACGAGAATAGCCTTGTCGTTTTTCTTCTGTGACTTAACGGTAGCATCTACTTCCTGCTGGTAACGCTCCATGTTTGACGGTTGTCCGCCCTTGGAGTCATCGTCGTCGTCACCACAAGCAACGAATGTTGAGGCAGTCAGCAATGCTACGGCTGCCATCATGAGAAATTTAATCTTCTTCATTGTCTTTTTGTTTGTTATAATGTTGATTATTAAAAATGTTTCTAATCTTCTTTCCTTTCGCAAATCTGACAGTCAGCGAGGCGAAAAGCGTAGTACCCGATGTATTGGTACCGAGGTGTAATCCGTGTGGAGTTTTATCCACATAGTTGAAGATATTATCCACTCCAGCCTCTATACGGTAGGTCATGTGTTTGCTTTTTCCAAGGTCGTGGGTGGTGCTGAGACGCCATATCTGGTATCCCTTACCGTTGCCGTTGGTCTGATAGTAGCGTTTGGTTGACATCTTGCCATAGATGCCGACACCCATCTGATAGTTGGTGGCAAACTGATGGTTCCATGTAGCGAAGACGTTGGCTTTATGGTGTGCCATGCCGTCGATGGTGACATTGACCATTCTGTCGTGTGTGGTGTCGTAGATATTGGCTTTGGTATCAAGGTAACTATACCCTGCCCCGATACTCAGATGGTCTGTGGTGTATCGCAGATTGACATCCACACCATAGGTTTTGGCATCTTCCATGTTGTGATAGCGACGCACTTTACTGAGCATCTCACCATACTGTTGGCGGTAAACGTCTGGTGCTTCGCTCTTGGGTATGGTTACCAAGGCTATCATATCATCCACCTTATTATAATATCCCGTAACAGATACGTTGAAATGACCTATGGTATATTCGCCGTTTAGCGAGAAGTAATTGCTGGTTTGTGCCTTCAGGTCTGGATTTCCCAAAAACAGAATGATGCCGCTCATGTCGCGTGCATACTGGTAATTGAGCTCTTTGATGGTGGGTGTCTTAAATCCCTGGCTCCACGATGCTCTAAGTCTGAAGTCGCCAAGTTTAAGCATGGTAGAGAGTTTGGGGGTAAGTTTCCATCCGAAACTCTCGTTGCGGTTGAGTCGAAGTCCGGCTGTCACCTGGAGGATGTGCAGCAGTTGGAGTTCGTCTTGCACATAGATGGCCTCGGTATTATCGTCAGCGGTGCGTCCTTTGATGCTTGCAGGAGCTTTGAGATAATCGTAGCGTGCCTCAATACCGGCGCTGAGTTTGTTGGTTGGGGTGAGTGCAAACACACCTTTTAGATTAAACATGGTGCGCTCCTGATTGCTCATCAGCAGTTTTTGTCCGGTGAAATAGGGATAGTCGAGAATGAAGTTGCCATCTTCATCAAAGCCTTCTGCCAGTGTTGTCGAGGTGAAAGCGTGGTAATAGGCATGTTTGTTCCAACTGACATCTGCCGTGACGAGGTCGCCGCGATTAGTGGTCCATTGCATGCCGGCAACGGCTGAAGCGTTCTTATACTTTAGGTCGTAGTTATAGACATCATATTTGGGATATTTGCCGCTCTTGCGGTATATACCCTTCTGATACCATGATCCTTCGGCATAGAGTTCTAATTGTTGGGTGGGATTCCATGCCAACCGCTCTGCTATCTGCCAATTGGTAAACTCGTTTGCAGTTTTGCTTTTCGAGTCGGTGACGGGTGTTGCCGAACTTGGTGTATGTTCGGTGGCGGTATTCTGCCATCCGTCGTTGTGCTGAAGTTGAAAGTTGGTATATGATTTCCATTGTCCAAAGCGCAAGGCAATGCCGTTGTGCTGTCTCACATCGTTATGCGATCCGTAGCGTGTCTTGTTTTCAAGCATCATGCCTTCATTATGCTTACGGGTGATAATATTGATGACTCCGGCTATGGCATCGCTTCCATAGAGTGCCGACGAGGCACCCTTGACAATCTCGATGCGCTCAATATTGTTGGGGTCGATAAGTCCGAGGTCGTTTTGTCCGCCTACATCACCATGCAGGCGCTTACCGTCGATGAGTATTAGGATATAGGAATTGCCCAGTCCGTTCATCTGCATTTGCGATCCCATGTCGCCCTGTTCGAAGTCGAACGATGCTGACAACTGGGAGAGTATGTCTTCGATGCTGCGTCCGGCAAAGGTTTTCAGCACCTGCCGATTGATGACGGCTCACCCGATAAACCAGGGGGATTAAGCATATAGCTTTGTAAGTCTGAAAAGAAAGAACTTTATATCCGTTACTCCCCTTAAAGCAGCTCTAAACGCCTTAATTTTAGCATTGAATGACTCTGCAAAAGCATTAGTTGCCCTATTGACAAAGAAGTTCAATACTTCATCATAATGCTCGTAAAGCGTGGCGGCAATAACATTGAAACTCTTAAAGCCAGAGTCGTCCACTTTGTTATACCAGCGTGCAAGCGAGAGTCTTGCAGCATCTTTGACGGTATTCTTGGAAA